>NZ_JBSZCG010000115.1:0-10827 GCF_054166365.1 Corynebacterium sp. UMB8791
ATGCATTTCAGCACCCTGTCGCGCGGGCTGGTGGCGTCCACGCTCGGCGCCACGCTCGGACTGAGCCTCGCCGCGTGTGGCCCCGCGGCGCCGCGGGAGGATGTGGTCGTCGCAACGCAAGGGCCCCCTGCGGGCCTCGACTTCACCTCCATCGGCGGTGCCGCCGCACCCCAGGCGCTGATGGGCAACATCTACGAGACGCTCGTGCGTATCGACGCCAACGGCGAACCGCAGCCGTGGTTGGCGACCTCGTGGCGCGTCAGCGACGACGGCACCGTCTACACCTTCGACCTGCGCGAGGGCGTGACCTTTTCCGACGGCTCCCCCTTCGACGCCAGCGACGCCGTCTTCTCCATCAACTACGTGAAGGACTCCTGGGTCAACGGCATCAAGGAGAACATGGACCCGGTCGCATCCGCGCGCGCGGTGGACCCGCGCACGCTCGAGGTGACGCTGAAGGCACCGAGCGAGCAGTGGCTGTGGTCCATGGGCACGATGACGGGCGCGATGATGACGCCCGACTCCGTGGGAAGGCTCGCGAGCGACCCGCTCGGCACCGGGCCGTACACGCTGCGCTCGTTTGAGCCCGGCCACTCGATTGCCTTCAACCCGCGGCCCGATTACTGGGGCACAAAGCCGCAAAGCGGGGCCATGATCCGCTACTTCGGCGACGCCATCGCCGCGGTGAACGCGCTGCGCGTCGGCGATGTGGACGTCGTGTGGGCGATGCAGGCGCCGCAGCTCCTCGACGCCCTGCCAGACGACATCACCACCGCCGTCGGTACCACCAACGGCGAGGTGGTCTTCAGCATGAACAACAAGGCTGCACCCTTCGACGACGTCACCGTGCGGCGCGCCGCCGCCTACGCCATCGACCGTGATGCGCTCAACGCGGTGGTCTACAACGGGCTTGCCACCGACACCGGCGGCGCCCCCGTCCCACCAACCGACCCATGGTTTACCGGCACCAACTACTACCCCTTCGACCCGGACAAGGCACGGGAGCTGCTCGCCGGGCGCACCCCTGAGGTCACCATCGAGGTGCCCAGCCTGCCGTACGCGCAGACCGCCAGCGAGCTCATCTACTCCCAGCTTCGCAGCGTCGGCTTCCGCGTCACGCTGCACACCGTCGAGTTCCCGGCGGTGTGGCTGAACAAGGTGCACAAGCAGCACGACTATCAGGCGTCGATTATCTCGCACGTGGAGCCGCGCGACATGGTGCACATGTTCGGCAACCCGGACTACTACTTCGGCTACGACTCCGCGCACGCCCGCGAGCTCATGGCGCAAGGCGACCTGCGGGCCGCGGTGGACACCATCATGGCGGATGCCGGGGCGCTCACCCTGGTCAACGCGCCGAACATCGTGCTCTACGCGCCGGGCGTGCACGGGCTTGACCCGAACGTGGTCACCGATTCCCTGCCACTGAACGAGGTGCGCCGATGAAACGCATTGCGTCAACACTGCTGCGGCTGCTCGCGCTGCTCGCCGCGGCCAGCGTGGTGATCTTCCTGCTGCTGCGGGCCATCCCGGGCGACCCGGCGCGCATCGCGCTTGGGCTCAACGCCTCGGATGAAGCGGTGGCGGAGCTGTCGCACACGTTGGGGACGGACCGCCCGCTGGTGGCCCAGTACGTGGGCTGGATCGCGGCGATGCTGCGCGGTGACTTCGGGGTGTCGCTGGCCAGCGGCGCGGACCTGGGTCCGGTGATCTGGCAGCGCGCGGGGGTCTCGCTGGTGTTGGCGGTGGCTGCGATGGTGTTGTCGCTGGCCATCGCGCTTCCTGTCGGGATCTGGCTGGCGCGGCGAAACAGTGCGGTGCTGTCCGGGCTGACGCAGCTGGGCATGGCGGTGCCGAGTTTCGTTGTCGGCATTGTGGCCGTGGCGGTGTTCTCGGTGCGTTTGGGCTGGTTGCCTGCCAACGGGTGGGGCACGGCTGCGCACGCGGTGTTGCCGGTGCTGTCGCTGACCGCCGTGCAGACGGCGATCCTGGCGAGGTATATCCGCACCGCGGTTTCCGAGGAGCTCGAGCGCGACTACGTGCGCACCGCGCGCTCTACCGGTGCGAGCATGACGCAGGTGGTGCGCGAGCACGTGCTTCGCAACGCCGCGCTGCCGGTGCTCACGGTGGTGGGGATCCAGCTGTCCGCGCTGGTGGTCAGCGCCGTGGTTGTGGAGCAAGTCTTCGCCATCCCCGGCCTTGGCTCTTTCCTGCTGGACTCGGTGCGCAACCGCGATATCACAGCGGTGCAGTCCACGATGATGCTGCTGGTGGCGTTTACGCTACTGGTCAACGCGCTCGTGGACATCGCCTACGGGGTCGTTGACCCGCGTGTCAGGAGGGCGAAGTGAACCCGAAACGAATAGCTGGGTGGATAACGCTGGGGGCCATCGTGTTCGTGGCGGTGCTCTCCCTAGTGTGGACGCCCTACGACCCGCTGCAGGCCATGCCGGCGCAGCGCCTCGCCGCACCAAGCGCTACGCACTTGCTCGGCACCGACGAGCTGGGCCGCGATCTACTCTCGCGCATCATGATGGGCGCGCGCTACACCGTTGCTGCGAGCGCAGGTGCCGCCGCGCTCTCCCTGCTCGTGGGCGTGCCACTCGGGGTGCTCGCGGGCATGCGACGCTCCTGGACGGAGCGCGCCGTCATGGGCGGCAGCGACGTGCTCATGGCGTTTCCGGCGCTGCTGCTGGCCATCGCGTTGACCGCTGCATTCGGCGCCAGCATGTGGATCGTGGTGCTCGCCCTTGGCATCGCGGGTATCCCCGGGTTCGTTCGGGTCTCGCGGGTAGCCACGCTTCGCGTGATGTCCCAGGACTACATCCTGGCCGCGCGCCTGAACAAGGTGCCTGGGATTATGGTGGCGTGGCGCCACGTGCTGCCGAACATCCTGCCGGTGGTCATCACCCAGATCGCGGTGGCGTTTTCCATGGCGGTGCTGGCCGAGTCGGGCCTGTCCTTCCTCGGTTTCGGTGTGCAGGCGCCCTTTGCGTCCTGGGGCCGGATGCTGCAGGCCAGCCAGCCTTACCTGGCCACAGCCCCGCACCTTGCGCTGTGGCCGGCGCTGGCCATCGCGCTGACGATTCTCGCGTGCAACGTAGCAGGAGGCCACCGTGATCAACGTTTCTAACCTCCGCATCGAGGGCCTGCTGCACGGCATCAGTTTCACGCTCGAGCGCGGCCAGCGCCTCGGCATCATCGGCGAGTCCGGGTCCGGCAAGTCACTCACGGCGCTGTCCATCATGGGGCTCACGGACCTCCCCGCGGAAGGCTCCATCACCGTCGACGGCGTCGAAATGATCGGCACCTCCGAGCGGACCCGCCGCCGCGTGCGCGGCTCTCGCGTCGCAATGGTCTTCCAAGAACCCATGACGGCACTCGACCCGCTCAAGAAGATCGGCAAGGTCGTGCCGCGGCACCTGCTGCAGGAAGTCGGCGTCGACCGCCCCGAGGCTTACCCGCACGAGCTCTCCGGCGGGCAGCGCCAGCGCGTGCTCATCGCGCTTGCCCTCGCCGGCGACCCCGATTTCTTGCTTTGCGACGAGCCCACCACCGCCCTTGACGTCACCGTCCAACGCCAGATCCTGGACCTCATCGACGCCGTGGTCCGCCGCCGCGGCATGGGGCTGCTGTTCATCTCCCACGACATGCCGGTGGTCAGGCACATGACGCAGGAAGTTCTGGTGTTTCGCGCTGGGTCGATCGAGCCGACGGACAGCGCCTACTCGCGCAAACTGCTCAACCCGACGCTGCCCACGCTCGCGACTGCGCCACGCGAGGTTGGCGGGCCCGTGGTCACCCTTCGTGATGTCTCCGTCACCCGCGGCACCACCAAAGCACTACGCAACGTGAACCTGGAGGTCCGCCGGGGCGAGCGCATCGGCATCGTGGGCGGTTCTGGTTCCGGCAAGACCACCCTCCTGCACGTCATCGCGGGCTTGCGCGGCGTCGACTCCGGGGAGGTCCGCATCAACGGCGGCTGCCAGATGGTGTTCCAGGACCCCTACTCTTCCCTGGACCCGCGGATGCGGGTCGGGGCGTCGGTGGAGGAGGCGGGCGTCGATACGCGGCGGGCCCGCGAGGTGCTTGCCGCGGTGGGCCTCGAGGGCACCGAGCGGCGTTTGCCCCGCGAGTTCTCCGGCGGGCAGCGCCAGCGCATCTCTATTGCCCGCGCGACCGCCGCCACCCCCGATATCCTGCTTGCGGACGAGCCCGTCTCCGCCCTCGACGCCACCCTGCGCAACCAGGTGCTCACCCTGCTCGACGAGCTCGCCTCCACCCTCGTGTTCGTCTCCCACGACCTCGGCGTGGTGCGCGCGCTGTGCCCGCGCACGATCGTGATGCACGAGGGCGAAATCGTGGAGGAGGGCCGCACGCAGGACGTCCTGCGTAATCCGCAGCACGAATACACGCGGCGCCTCATCGACAGCATGTTTTAGGCGCTACTGTGGGTGGGTATGAAGATCGTAGTAGTTGGTTCCATTAACGCAGACCTCACCGTCAACGTTGCCCGCCACCCTAACCCGGGCGAAACCCTACTGGGCGAAGGCGGCGGGCTCACCGCCGGAGGCAAGGGCGCCAACCAGGCGTGCGCAGCCGCGAAGCTGGGCGCGCATGTGGCGCTAGTCGGCGCGGTTGGTAAGGACTCGAACGCGGCACCGGCGCTCGCGCTCCTGGAGGTCGCGGGTGTGGACCTCACCCACGTCGAGCAGAAAGAGGAGGTCACCGGCCTTGCTGTGATCACCGTGGCCGCCGATGGCGAGAACACCGTCCTGGTCGTGCCCGGCGCGAACGCCGAGGTGGACGCGAACCACGTTGAGCGCCACGTCGCCGCCATCGAGGACGCCTCACTCGTGTTGCTGCAGGGCGAGATCCCCGCGGACGGCTTCGCCAAGGCGGTCGAGCTGGCGCAGGCCCACGGTGCGCGCGTCGTGGTCAACCTTGCCCCCGTCGTGGAGGTGGACCGCGCAGCACTGCTCGCCGCCGACCCGCTGCTCGCCAACGAGCACGAGGCCGGCCTCATCCTCGAGCAGCTCGGCGTCTCCCCGCAGGAGCCCCCGGAGCAGCTGGCCCAGCAGCTTCTCGACGCCGGCTTCGCCTCCGTCGTGCTCACCCTCGGTGCGGCCGGGGCGCTCATCGCCGACGCGGATGGGTTGCGCCCGGTGGCCACGCCTCGGGTGGAGGCCGTCGACACGGTTGGCGCTGGTGACGCGTTCGCGGGCGCGCTGTGCCACCGCCTGGTTGAGGGCGACACCCTGGACGAGGCCGCGAAGGTCGCGGCGAAGGTCGGCGCGATCGCTGTAACGAAGCCCGGCGCGCAGCCCTCCTACCCGAGCGCCGTCGAGCTAGACGCCTACGATTTCTAACAGCGCACCCAGCACGGTCTCGCCGTGTCTGCGCAACCCGTCGTGCTGCATCTGGTCGTTTTCCCACACGTTGATGCCGAGTGCCTCGGCGGTCTCCAGGGAGAACTGGCGCGGCACGTACATATCCTGCGTATAGACGGCCGCCGCGGTCCGAATCCCGTGGTCGGCTGCGTTGAACCCTGCAGCCCCGGCGTAAAGGTTGGGCCAATCGTCCTTGGCCGCCAGCTCGTGCGCTGCCTGTTTGAAGGGGCGCAGCGCCGGGTCCTCGTCGAATTGGAACGGGAAGACGTGCTCGCCGGTGAGCAACCCTTCGCCGGCGCCGAAGCCGGGAGTGCGCTCGGCGACGCGCTGCGCCGACCACGCGGTCGCACCCGGTACGGTACCGCCGTAGATGGATTCGTGGATCACCCCGTAGAGCGGGCCAGACTCGTAGCTGACCAGCGCGCCGATCTGCGCAAGCACGTCCGTGCGCATCGCACCATTCGGGTGGAAGGGGGCCTCGAGCAGCGCCGCGATCGTGCCTGCGCCGCCCTCCTGCCCCAACAGCGTGCCGATGGTCCGGAAACGCCGCGCGCTCAGCCGCTCCCCGGTTGGCAGGAACTCCTCGCGCTGCTCGAGGTGCTCGCACACCTCCGCGATGCGCTCCTGCGCCCACGGCACTGCCTCGAAGAGCTCCTCGTGGCGGGCCCGCACGGTGGCGAACGTCGCCTCGTACACCTCGTCCACGCCCCTGCTGATCGAGGGCAACCCACCCGTAAACAGCGCCGCACGCAGCGAGTCCGGGTAGCGCAGCATGTAGTGCACCAGGCAGAACCCGCCGAAGGACTGGCCCAGCACGTCCCACTGCGCCAGCCCCAGCGTGCGGCGCAGCGCTTCCGCGTCGTCCACGATGACGTCGGCGCGAAGACGGGTGAAGTCGATGGTGGCGTCGCCAAGCATGGCGCGATCGATGCGGGAGGAGCGGCCCGTGCCGCGCTGATCCAGCAGCACCACCTGGTAGCCGCGCTTGGTGGCGTACTCGATCCACTCGAAGCGCTCGCGTGGGCTCGGGAAACCTGGGCCGCCCTGGAGGAAGAGCAGCGCCGGCGCGTCCTTCGCGGTCGTGGCGCTGCGCACGATGCGCGCGAACAGCTGCACCCCCTCGCGCTCGAAGGGGACATCAACGCAGTGGAGAGAGGAAGCAAACAGAGACATGGCCCTCATGCTATACCCCCACTAGCATTGGGAGCCGTGACGCAACCACTGTTTTTTCATTCCCAGCACAATCCGGCCCACGGAGGCATCCCAGTTGTTGCCCCGTGGTTCGCACAGACCCTCGGCGAGCAGATGCACGGCTGGGCAACCAGCCTCGAGTGGCAACACGACGGCGACACGATGCGCGTGAGCCACGACAACTTCCACCTCGTCTTCCGCAGCCAGCTTGACGACGCCCGCTCGCGCTTCGAACTGACCATCACCAACGGGGCGACCACCCCGCGGCCCGTCCAGATCGCGCTGCACCCCTACTGGGCCTGCGACGCGGCAACAGCGGAGCTCTCGGGTGTCCAAGGCTCCCGCTTCCTCGACAAAACCGACGGCGAGTTGAAGACGGTGGAGGGCCCGCTGCGCTTCGGCAACGAAACCGACGCCGTGATTGCCGGAGCGACCAGCGCCGTCCTCCGCGACGCCACGCGCGAGCTCACGTTTACCTGCACCGGCACCGACCACCTCGTGGTGTGGAACCCCGGCCCCGACGTCTGCCGCGACGCCGAGGACCTCGGCGACGACGACTGGGCGCACTTCGTGTGCGTGGAGCCAGCGCTGCTCGGCGAAGACCGCCGCGGCGTGACCCTGATCCCGGGTGCTTCCGCGAGCATCGCGCTGGAGGTCGCCGTTGCAGCCCTACCCTGAGTACCACCTCCTCGCCGCTGAACGGCCGTGGTGGCGCGCGCTCATAGAGGCGCTGCTGCTCGTAGCGTTCTTCCTCACGCTGACGCTGGCTGCCTTCTTCTTCCTGGACGCCACCGGCGACATGGAATCTCAGCTGGCCATCGTGCTCAGCCTTGCGCTGACGCTGCCGGCGGCGTTCCTCGCAGCACGGGTGGCCGGACGCGATCCGGCGCTGCTCGTCAGCGTGGCGGGCCGCGTGCGCTGGCCAATCGTGCTTCGCAGCAGCCTGGTCATGCTGGTACTGTTCGGCCTGACCACGCCGTGGGAAGACATCGACCTCACGCCAATCCTGCTGATGTACGTGCTCATCACGCCGTTTCAGGCGGCGTCGGAAGAGTTCATGTTCCGCGGCGCTATCCCCCAGATCGTCGGCACGTGGGTGCGCTCGCCGTGGGTGGCGTACGCGGTACCGGTCATCCCCTTCGTGGCGTTGCACGAGTACAACTGGATCGGACTTACCGACATCCTCGTGTTCACCATCTGCGTCTCCGCCCTTGTCTGGTACACCGGCGGACTCGAGGCCGCAGTGGTAATGCACGCGTTTAATAATATCTCTGTCTTCTTCATCGAACCCGACGCCAGCCCCACCGACATTGGGTGGGTTGACCTGGCGTTTTCCTCCACGTTCACCATCGGCACAACGTTGCTCCTCCTCGCCGTGAACCGTCGAAAACGTCCGGACCCAACTAGCCATATCGTCCAGGATGCGGTTAACTAAGAGACTCACAATCTCAAGGAGAACCTCATGTCCAGCACCAATGCTGCACCCGCCTATCCCGACGACATGCACCCCGGACTCGTCCCCGGGATCAGCGTAGAAGAACAACGCAACCGATTCGGGGTGGACAAACTCGTCTTCGGTGTCACAGCGGTGCTCATCGTCGCGTTCATCATTTGGGGCATCAGCGCCCCAGACACCGTCGGCGAAGTCGCCGGCAACGCACTGAACTGGGGCATGTACAACTTCGGCTGGCTGTTTAACATCATCATGTCCGGCTGCGTCGTCCTGATGCTCGTCATCGCGTTCTCACGCTTCGGCACCATCAAGCTCGGCAAGGACGACGAGGAGCCGGAGTACTCCTTCTTCTCCTGGATCGCCATGATGTTCGCGGCAGGTATTGGCGTCGGCATCTTCTTCTTCGGCCCCTCCGAACCGCTCACCCACTACATCACCCCACCACCGCTGACTGTCGACGCCGAAACCCCCGAAGCCCTGCACCAAGCCATGGCGCAGTCCCACTTCCACTGGGGCGTTTCACCGTGGTCAGCCTACGCACTCGTCGGCGGTGCCCTCGCCTACTCGACGTACCGCCGCGGCCGCGTCTCCCTCATGTCCTCCATCTTCACCCCGCTGACCAAGGGTGGTGCCGCGTGGACCGGAAAGATCGTCGACATCCTCGCGATCGTCGCCACCCTCTTCGGCACCGCGGCCTCCCTCGGCGTTGCGTCCCTGCAGATCACCGAGGGCGTCTCCATCGTCGGCGGCATCGAGGTGTCCACCGGCGTGCTCATCGCCATCATCATGCTGCTGTCAACCGGCTTCATGATCTCCGCCGTCTCCGGCGTGTCCAAGGGCGTGCGCATCCTCTCCAACATCAACATCACCCTGACACTGGGCGCGATCTTCTTCGTGTTCGTCACCGGCCCGACCCTGTTCCTCACGAACCTGATCCCGTCCGGCACCATCGCGTACGTCGACAAGTACATGGATATGGCGTCCCGTTCACTGACCTGGGGCACGGAAACCCTCGACTTCCAGTCGGCCTGGACCGCCTTCTACTGGGCATGGTGGATCGCGTGGACCCCGTTCGTCGGCATGTTCATCGCCCGCATCTCCCGCGGCCGCACGCTGCGACAGTTCGTCATCGTCACCATCGTCGTACCGACGACCGTGCTCATCCTCGCGTTCACCATCTTCGGCGGCACCACCATCTCCTTCAACCGGGACAACATCCCAGGTTTCGACGGCACCAGCTCCACCGAAAGCATCCTCTACGCCATGTTTGAGCAGCTACCGCTGTACAGCATCACCTCGGTGCTCCTGATCGTCATCCTCTCGATCTTCTTCATCACCTCTGCCGACTCCGCCTCCGTCGTCATGGGCACCATGTCCTCCAAGGGCGACCCGGCACCGAAGAAGCTCATCGTGTTGTTCTGGGGCGCCTGCATGATGGGCATCGCCGTCGTCATGCTGCTCACCGGCGGCGAAGACGCGCTGTCCGGCCTGCAGTCCCTGACCATTCTCTCCGCGCTGCCCTTCTCCGTCATCCTGATCTTCATCGGCATCGCCTTCCTGCGGGATCTCTCCACCGACCCACTCGCAATCCGCAACACCTACGCGCGCTCCGCAATGCGCGCCGCCGTCATCAAGGGCCTCGAAGAATACGGCGACGACTTCGAACTCACCGTCAACCAAGCCGACGAAGGCAAGGGCGCCGGCGCCGACTTCGACTCCACCGCCGCCCACGTCACCGACTGGTACCAGCGCACCAACGAGGACGGCGAAAACGTCGGCTACGACTACGAAACCGGCACCTGGGCCGACGGATACGAAGCCGAAGACTCCGATTCTGAGTCTGAGTCTGAGTCTGGGTCTGGGTCCAAGAAGGACTAGCTCGGCAGGGCGCCGACCAGCTCGGCTCATCAGAGCCCTTTGCGCAAATGGGAGTAACAGGATTGTAGTAATCCGGATTTTGGGAGCCGAAAAAGGGATTACTACCATCCTGTTACTACCTTTTAGGTTTTACGGCCGAGCCTCACCTCATCGATGCAGCACCCCGGGCAGCTTCAACATACCCGTGTGCAGCCCGAACGCGACAGCACCACCGATCAACACCGCCAAGATTCCGAGCACGATACCAACGATGTTGCCCGTCGAAGAGCCTGACATAGGTGCTGCCGTCGGTTTCGCTTGAACAGTCATTTTCGTTTCGTTGCCCGCAACATCACGAACCTTCACGACGTCCCCCGCACGCAACGGCCGCGACAACCGAAGACTCCACCTCTTTTTGCTATTCGCTTGCACAGGCGACTCGCCCTGACCTGTTACCGACACTGTTAGCCTCTGACCCGCATAGTCAGCGCCACCCCGGAGCTCTGTCAGCCCCTCAACGAGGGCGTCCAAAGTCGGTGCGTTCGTTGTCCGCGGGGCGGACGGCTTGGTCGTTGCAGTTGTTCGCTGGGCGGACGGTTTGGTGGTCATGGTTGTCCGCGGCGCGGAACTTTCAGCACTCGACGAAGCAGGCCTAGTTGTCCGCGGCGTGGACTTCGGAGCCGACGTCGTAGCCGATGGTCTTGTCGTTGCGGTTGTCCGCGGGGCGGACGGCTTGGTGGTCGCGGTTGTCCGCGGCGTGGACTTCGGAGCCGACGTCGTAGCCGATGGTCTCGTCGTTGCGGTTGTCCGCGGGGCGGACGGCTTGGTGGTCGCGGTTGTCCGCGGGACGGACGGTTTCGTGGTCATGGTTGTCCGCGGCGCGGAACTTTCAGCACTCGACGAAGCAGGCCTAGTTGTCCGCGGCGTGGACTTCGG
>NZ_JBSZCG010000115.1:10927-24424 GCF_054166365.1 Corynebacterium sp. UMB8791
AGCCGACGTCGTAGCCGATGGTCTCGTCGTTGCGGTTGTCCGCGGCGCGGAACTTTCAACGCTCGGCTGAACAGACGTAGTTGTCCGCGAGGCGGACGGCTTGGTGGTCGCGGTTATCCGCGGCGTGGAACTTTCAACGCTCGGCTGAACAGACGTAACAGACGTAGTTGTCCGCGGCGCGGACTGCTTCGTGGTTGCAGTTGTCCGCGGGGCGGACGTCGTTGGCTTCGGCGGTACCACGCTTGGTACCACGCTTGGCACCACACTCGGCGCCGAACTCGACGGCGTGGCCTCAGCCTCAGCCGCGGACACTGTCACAGCGGCAGTAACCGTCTCGGTGGACTGGTCCGGGTAGGTAACCAAAACCCGGACGTCGTGGCGCCCGGCTTTTGTCCCGGCGGGCGGGGTTACGGTGAGGGATCCATCGGCGGACACGGTGACCCAATCTTGTGTGTGGGCGTCGCGGGCGAAGCTGACGTCGTCAGGCGCGGGACGACCTGTGGGAGCGAGTGTGGGTGCCGGCGCCGTGGTGCGCTTCCCTGCTTCGACGGTGATTGGCTGCCATTCCGGCTGGTAGTCCTCGGCGAGTGGTTTGGCGCTGACTGCGAATTGCGCGGAGTCCACAATTTGGGACTCGAGCATCAATCGACCCTGGAAGGTGGTGCCGTCGGGGGTGTCGTCGGGGACGGTGAAGGAGCAGCTGTTGAGGTTGTCGTCGTTGCAGGCACCGACGATTTCGCCTCGCGCGTTGGTCCACTCGATGTCGGCGGACTGGCCAAGTGCGGAAACCATTTCTACGAAGGGGTGCACGTCGGCTCCAGGCGCGGCGCGGTGCAGGCCGGTGGAGGCGCTGAGGTGGAGGCGGGGGTCGGAGGCGTCGGGGACGAGGGCGAAGTGGACGCCGTCGGCGGCGAAGATGCCTTCCGCGCGATACTGGGCCGCCGGGAGTACGGAGTGTTCGCCAGCGGGGCCAAACATCGGCACGGACCATCCCGAGTATGCCGGGAGCACCTGCTGCGTTGGCCCGGAGTGCTTCGAGCCTGCGACGACGAAGCCGTACAGCGAGTCTTCGGTTACGCGTCCGCTGAATCGCACGGTGTAGTGGCCGTGCTCGACCTTTGCCATCACGGTTTCAGCGATCGCTTCGGGGTATTCGCGCAGGTATGCGGCCTGTGCGCGGGAAAGCTCGGCAGGGTCTGCGACATCGCCGGTGGCCTCGCTGAGCTTTTCGACGCCCTCTTCGCTCAAGCGGCTCATCACCACGTAGTGGCCGTCGCCATCTTGGCCTTCAGTTTTGCGCGGGAATCCGTCTTCCTGGTTGATGCTGGACCAGTACACCACGCCGGAGACTGAGTACTGTGGTCGATCTCCGGCGGGGCCTTGCTCATCGAGTTGCCACTCAGCGCGCGGGCGGGCGAACGCGAAGGGGGCGTCGGCGGTGGCGGGTTGTTCGGCGGCGTAGATATGGGCGTGTGTCAGTGCGGAGCCTTCGATGACTTTGGCGCCGAGTAGCTCGTCGGTGTCGGGGCTCATGAATCCGACACCGGAGCCTGGTCCCTGACGCAGCGTGACTAGGGTGTTGCCGGCGGGCCCTTGTTGGTTGGGGCGCAGCCACAGCTTGTAGCGAGTCCGCTTGCCTCCAGATTCCGGGGCAAAGCGGTGCAGGGTGCCTTCGGAGTCAACCCAGTCGAGGTTGTCGAAGACGAAGTAGCCTTCTCCCGGAGGGGTGCCGTCGGCAAGTGTGTGGGTGCCCGCAGTAAAGACTGGGGACGCCGGGGACGTGTTGTCCATCCACTGCAGGTAGACGGTGTAGCCGTTTCCGAGTCCCTGCTGTTGCGCATTCAGCGAGTAGGCGTCCGTGGCCAGCACTGCGCGGCCCTGCACGACTCCCTGCACCTGCTGCTGCTCGATCTGCTCCAGCGAGGTGACGCGGCCGGCGGCGATGGCGTCATTTTCAGTTTGTGCCTGCTCTACAGCGGGGTGCGGGTCCGCCGCGAGAGCGGGCGCGTCGTTAAGCGCGAGTGAGCAGATGATGGTTCCGGCGATCAGCGCACGTCGGCGGGCGGCGCGGGACGCTCCAAAGTTTCGCATGAGGGGTGTCCTTTCGGAGGCAATAAAATCGCCCTGATGCTACTTCAAAGTTTCCCGAAAACACGCATCCTAATTAGCCCGACAAAAACATATGAAACACGGTAGACAATTCTCCCGCCTGCACATTTACGAGCCGTCACGCCGTAGCCCATACAGTACATTTTCGACACCTGGCCACAAACAGGCGTCGCACACTAATGAAACTTCAAGGTCACAAAAACATCCACCGCACACTCGCGCGGGATGTACGGGTCCGCGAGCATGTTGCGCACGAGCGTCTGTAGGATCGCACCTGCGATCGAGAGCCCAGCACCGACGAACATGCCGAGCACCGCGCGGGGCATGCGGATGTCCCACACAATGGTGTTCTTCACTGGCTCCACCTCAAGCGGGGTGCCGAAGAAATGGTGCGAGATGATGTTGAGCGTCTCGCTCGGCGCGACGGGAACGGAGCCGTAGCCCACGCACATAATAAAGGTGAAAACGAGCGCCACGCTCAGGCCGATCGCCCAGGCGGTCGCTTTCATTCGGTGTCTGCGAAAGCCGAGGATATCGGCGTGTTCTGTACGCATGCAGACTAAGGTAAACCAACCCACAGCTTTCGTCAATTATCCAATTGATTATCCCAGTATCTTGGTGGCGTTTACACTGGCCTGTCATGGACGTCACCATCACCTGCCCCGCCGGCGCGATCACCGGCACCGCCACCACAGCCACCCGCGAGTTCTACTCCATCCCCTACTCGCGTATCGACGTCCCTTTCGATCCCCCACGCCCCGCCCCCGAGGGTCATCTCATCGACGCCACCACGCCGCACCCAGACACCATCGGGCTGAGCATCACCACCCCGGCAACAGCGCGGGCCCTCGACGACTACCCGGTGATGGTCTATCTGCACGGCGGCCGCTTCGAGGAAGGCAACCACTGTGAGACCACCTCCCAGCCGGAGGCGTTCGCGAAGCAAGGCGTCGTGCAGGTGCGGGTGGGGTACCGTCGAAAATTCCCTGGACTGCTCCCCTTCACCAATGACACGTCGTTCCGCGCGGTGGAGGACTGCCAGGAGGCGCTGCGGTGGGTGCTGCGCAACATCGAGCACTTCGGCGGCGACCCAACCAACGTCACGCTGGTCGGGCATTCGGCGGGGGCGGCGCTGGCGCTCTGGCTGGCGCGCCGCGACCACTACCAGGGAGCATTCCGGCGCGTGCTGGCGCTGTCCCCCGCGTTTCCGCGCGTGCCCTTTGCGCAGCGCAAGTGGGCGGCGCGCGGGGCGCTCGGCACGGCGCTGACGCGCCTCGACCTCAACTGGTTGGCCGAGCGCCGCCCGGACGCCATTGAGCGCGCCTACCAGCGCTTCCGCACCCAGTACTTCCACGACATCGCCCTTGGCCCGGCACCCTTCGAGCCTGCGGAGCTCGCCGACGTACCAATCGTGGTCACCTCCACCCGCGAGGAGTTCCACCAGGCCGGCGAGGGCTTCAACGCCTTTGGTGCCACGTTCATCCGCTGCTTCGGCCGATTCTTCGGCGCCAAAAGCGCGGCGGCCCGGCGCAACTACATCGAGGCCGCACGAACCACGGACCCCGGCAAACTCGCGGGCAGGTTCCTATCGGACGCACTGATCCGTCGCTGGGTCGACGACGCCTGCGAGCACGGCCCTGCAGACATCCGTCAGATCGAGTTCTGCGCAGATACCCCGCTTGGACACAGCTACGAGCTCGAGACGCTCTTCGGAGAGCCTACGACCCACATCGGCCAGCTTGTCTACAGCTACATCTGCAGCGGGCAGGCCGACTGGCCCACCTACCGCCCGGGCCGAAACGTCCTGCGCGCCTCGCTCAGCGCGGACACCACGACCGTCGTGGAGGATCCGCTGCGCAGCGTTCGGGAGGCGTTCAACCAGTAGGCTAGCGCCCGGCGCGCTCCAGTACAGCGCGCAGCCGCTTATCCGCCAGCTCTTCGACCAGCCACGGCGAAAACGCGAACGGGGTCGCGTCTGCCGCGCGAACAACGTCGGCGGGGTCGGCCCAGTGCAACGAGTCCACCTCGTCCGGGTTCGGGTCCACAGCCTCGTGGCCCGGCGCCAGGCGCGCGGAGTACACCGGGCAGATTTCGTACTCGACGATGCCGGAGGAATCCACCGCACGGTAGCGGAACTCCGGCAGCACCGGCTTTACGTCCAGCACAGCCCCCTCCGGCAAGCGCAGTTCCTCGACCGAGCGGCGCAGGATCGCCGTCGGCACGTCCTCGCCGGGGCCGGGGTGGCCGCAAAAGGAGTTCGTCCACACCCCGGGCCACGTCTTCTTCCCCAACGCGCGCCGGGTGAGCAGCAGCTGGCCGTCCTCGTTGAACAGCCAGCAGGAAAACGCCAGGTGCAGCGGGGTTTCCCCGGTGTGGACTGCGGCCTTGTCCGCGGAGCCGATCGGGGACCCGTCGTCGCTCAGCAGGATTACTTCTTCGCGCATTAGTTATTCAGGTTCCCCTTGAACTTCACGTTGCCGATCGTAAACTCCGCATCCCACAGGCCATCCGGGGTCACGTCGAAGGCGTACTTCGCGTTCGTGGTTGCCCCCGGACCCAGCGGGCGGTCCACGCCGAGGATGTCTACCCCTGCCTGCTCGGCGCTGATCGGGTTGGCGTCGACAAACTTGTTGTTGCCGGTGTTGTAGCGCAGCTTCGGCTTGAGCACGTCAACGGGCATTGGCACGTCGCTCTTGTTCGTCACTGCCACGACGATGATGCTGCCGGCGCCGGTGCCGTAGCTGCTGCCCTGCCACTTGTAGGACAGCTCCATCTTCGGGTCATCGACGCGCTCGCCGGTGATCTCTGTGGAGGTCACCGGGTCCACTTGCTCTTGGTGGAACTCCGGCTGTGGGGCGCCAGTGGGCGTCGTCACCTCGATGTCAGTGGATGTTGCGGTGTCATCCTCAGACACGCACCCGCCCAGCGTGAGAGTAGTAACGAGCAGCAAGACCGCAGCTGACAGTGTGTGGTGGCGCATCGGTGCCCTTTCATATGGTTCAAGCGAAAACAATTGGTCACTATTGTACGAGTTTCACCCGGCCGCGCTACGCTGGGCCACCTATGCAATCTCTCACCCGTGTGTTACGAAGCGCTTCCGCCCTGTGGCCATTCTACCTCGCCATCGTCATCATCTCGACGGTTGTTGCAGGCCTCGGGCTGATTTCTCCCTTCATCGTGCGCGAGGCCACCGACACAATTGTCGACGCCATCAACGAGTCAGCCAACGCGCCCGCCGACCCAGTGCGCACCGTGCTGTGGCTCGCATTCGCGCTGTTCATCGCGACCTCGCTCAGTGGGCTGGCGAAGAACGTCTCCGGCTACCTCGGCGACATCATGGCGGCGCGGATCCGACAGATCCTGTCCACCCGCTACTTCGCCAAGCTGCTGTCGCTGCCGCAGCGCTACTTCGACACCCAGGTCACCGGCACCATCATCGCCCGGCTGGACCGCTCGATTGCCACGGTGACGCAGTTCATCCAGTCCTTCTCCAACAACTTCTTGCCGATGATCATCCAGATCATCGCCATCCTTATCATCACGTCCTTCTACTACTGGCCGCTGACCCTGCTGCTGCTGGCGCTCTTCCCCATCTACACGTGGCTGACGGCGCTGACCTCGAAGCGGTGGCAGAAGTGGGAGGCGGAGAAGAACGCGCAGATCGACGAAGCGAACGGGCGCTTCGCGGAGGTCGTCGGCCAGGTCAAGGTGACCAAGTCATACGTGGCGGAGGTCCGCGAGCTGGACAAGTTCGGCAACCACTACAACAACACGGTGAGCATCACCCGCCCGCAGTCGCGCTGGTGGCACTCCATGGACGCCCTGCGCGGGCTGGCGATGTCGCTGATTTTCATGGGGATCTACATGATCCTGTTCGTGCGCACCATCCAGGGCCACTTCAGTATCGGCGACATGGTCATGCTCATCCAGCTGATCACCATGGCCCGTCAGCCGGTGATGATGCTGAGCTGGATCGTCGACAGTGCCCAGCGCGCCGTCGCTGGTTCCCGCGACTACTTCCAGGTCATGGACGAGCTGGTGGAGCCCACCGCGAACCGCGAGCTCGTCGCCGCGACCCAGACCTCAGGTGTGCCGGAGCTCACCGTTGTAAAGCACCGCCCGCTGCCAGTCCACGAGCCCGTCGTGGAGTTCGACTCAGTCACCTTCGAGTACGAGCCAGGCGAGCCCGTCATCCACGACATGAGCTTTCGCGCCCACGCTGGAGAGAAGGTCGCCCTGGTCGGAGAGTCCGGCGGTGGCAAGTCCACCATCGTGAACCTGCTGTTGGGCCTCTACCCTATCCAGGAAGGCACCCTGAAGGTGTGCGGGCAGGATCTGGCGGAGCTGGGCGTCGAAAAGCTGCGCGCGACCACGGGCGTGGTGTTCCAGGAGGCGGCGCTGTTCTCGGGCACGGTGTTTGAGAACATCGCCTACGGTAAGCCGGACGCGACGATGGACGAGGTGGTCGCGGTGGCTAAGCGTGCCAACGCGCACGACTTCATCATGAAGTTCACCGAAGGCTACGACACCGTCATCGGCGAGCGTGGCCTGCGCCTGTCCGGCGGGCAGCGCCAGCGCGTCGCGGTCGCGCGCGCGATGTTGAAGGACGCGCCGATCTTGATTCTCGACGAAGCCACCTCCGCCCTCGACACGAAGGCGGAGCGCGCCGTGCAGGCAGGACTCGACGCGCTGATGGAGGACCGCACCACCATCATGATCGCGCACCGACTATCCACCATCGCGGATGTCGATACCATTATCACCCTGCGCGACGGCCGCATCGACGAAATTGGCACCCCTGCGGAGCTTGCGGTCTCCGGCGGTATTTATTCAGAGCTACTGCGGCTCACCGCGTCCTCCTCGGCGGCGGATCGTGCCAGGTTACAGGCCTTCGGCTTCCACACCGACGACAGCGAGGAGGAGTAGCAACCTCGCGGGCCTGTGGCGTGTGAGGGTGGCCTGACTACAGTCGTGGGACATGAAGTTCCCAGACCTTTCCACCCTCCGCGACCGCCGTACCCGCAAGTGGACCGTGCACGACGAGCACGTGCTGCCACTGTTTATCGCCGAAAGCGACTTCCCCACCGCCCCGCCTGTGAAGGCGGCGGTGCTCGACGCCGTCGAACGCGAATGCCTCGGCTACACGCCCGCCCCGCGCGCGCAGTGCCTGGCAAAGAACGTCTCCGAGTTTTACGCCCAGCGCTACGGCTGGCGGCCGGACCCTGCACGCATCTTTACTGTCCCCGACGTGGTGCGCGGCGTGCTGCTTGCGATCGAGCACTTCACCGAAGGCGACGTCATCGTGCCCGTGCCGGCGTACTTCCCCTTCCTCGAGATCGCCTCAACCGCGGGGCGCAATCGCGTGGACGTCGGCAGCGAGGGCGGCCTGGACCTGGCAGAGGTCGAGGAGGCGTTTCGCAACGGTGCCGGCTCCATTATCGTGACCAACCCGATGAACCCGTGGGGCTACATCTTCAGCCGCGAGGAGCTCGACGCGATCTGCGACATCGCGCGCCGCTACGGGGGCCGCGTCATCGTTGACGAGATCCACGCCCCGATCGTCTACGAGGGCAGCCACGTGTGCGCCGCCGAGCACAACCCGGACGTGTGCATCACGATCACGGCGACGTCGAAGGCCTGGAACGTGGCAGGCCTGAAGTGCGCGCAGATACTCTTCTCCAACGATGAGGACGTGGCTACCTGGAACGCGCTGTCCAACATCACAAAGGAAGGCACGGGCACGCTGGGCATCGTGGCTGCGGAGGCCTGCTACGGGCAGGGCACCGAGTACCTAGACCAGCAGGTAGAGCAGCTGCGGGCGAACCGCGACTGGCTCGTCGAGGAGCTGCCGAAGCAGATCCCCGGCATCACCTTCCCCGTCCCGGAGGCGACCTACCTGCTGTTGGTGGACTTTTCCGGCACGAAGCTCACCACCGAGACCCCGGCCGAATGGCTCTTGGAACACGCGGGCGTGGCGCTCAACGAGGGCACCAGCTTCGGGCCCGGCGGCGCGCACAAGGCGCGCCTCAACTTCGCCACCTCGCCCGAGATCCTGCAGGAAGCCGTCCAGCGCATGGCTGAGGCAATCAAGCTACTGTGAGGAAGCATGAACGAAAACGACAAACTTCCTACCCCGCAGGCCACCGACTTCTCCACACCCACCCCGGCCGCCGAGCCGTGGGAGCGCCCTGACCCGGAGTGGTACAAGGACGCAGTATTTTACGAGGTGCTGGTCCGCGCTTTCTTCGACCCGAACGGCACCGGCTCCGGCACCCTCCAGGGCCTGGAGTCCAAGCTGGACTACCTGCAGTGGCTCGGCGTCGACTGCCTCTGGATCCCACCGTTCTACGACTCGCCGCTGAAGGACGGCGGCTACGACATCCGGGATTTCCGCAAGGTGCTGCCGGAGTTCGGCACGGTGGAAGACTTCGTCTCCCTTATCGACGCCGCCCACCGCCGCGGGATCCGCATCATCACAGACTTTCCGATCAACCACACTTCCGACCAGCACCCCTGGTTCCAGGAGTCTCGCCGCGACCCGTCGGGCCCGTACGGGGATTACTACGTGTGGTCGGATGACCCGGAGAAGTACGCCGGGACCCGCATCATCTTCATTGACACCGAGGAGTCCAACTGGACGTTCGACCCGGTGCGCAAGCAGTACTTCTGGCACCGCTTCTTCTCCCACCAGCCGGACCTGAACTACGACAACCCGGCGGTCCAGCAGGAGATTTTGGACGTCATCCGCTTCTGGCTGGACCTGGGGATGGACGGCATCCGCCTCGACGCCATCCCGTACCTCTTCGAGCGCGAGGGCACCTCCTCGGAGAACCTGCCGGAGACGCACGAGTTCATTAAGAAGGTCCGCGCGTTGTTCGACGAGGAGTACCCGGGCCGCTTCCTGCTCGCGGAGGCGAACCAGCTCCCGGAGGAGGTCGTCGCTTACTTCGGTGAGGGCGAGGGTGACGAGTGCCAGATGGCGTTCCACTTCCCGGTCATGCCGCGCATTTTCATGGGGATTCGCCAGGAGCTGGCGCAGCCGATCGTCGATATCCTGCGCGAGACGCCGCCGATTCCCGAATCCGCGCAGTGGGGCATGTTCCTGCGCAACCACGACGAGCTCACGCTCGAGATGGTGACGGACCAGGAGCGCGAGTTCATGTACCAGAACTACGCGTTCGAGCCGCGGATGCGCGCCAACGTGGGCATCCGCAGGCGCCTTGCTCCGCTGCTGGGTGGGCACCGCGGGCGCCTGCAGCTGGCGCACGCGCTGCTGCTGTCCCTGCCCGGTTCGCCGTTTTTGTACTACGGCGACGAGATCGGGATGGGCGACAACATCTGGCTGCCTGACCGCGACGGTGTGCGCACCCCGATGCAGTGGTCGAACGACCGCAACGGCGGCTTTTCCAAGGCGGATCCGGAGCGGCTCTACCTGCCGCCGGTGCGCAACGACCAGTACGGCTACGACATTGTCAACGTCGAATCCCAGATGAAGCTGGAAAACTCGCTGCTGCAGTGGGTGCGCCAGATGATCATGATCCGCAAGCAGTACCGCGCGTTCGGCCGAGGCTCCTACATCGAGGTTGACCACACAAACCCGCAGGTGTTGGCGTTTATCCGCGAGTACGAGGGGGAGCGGATCCTGTGCGTGCACAACATGTCTTCGCGCCCGCAGGCCGTCGAGATGGACTTGTCGCACTACAACGGTGTGGTGCCCCGCGAGCTGACCGGCGGCGAGGAGTTCCCGGCCATCGGTGAGCTGCCGTGGCTGAGCACACTCGCGCCACATGGCTTCTTCTGGTTCGATATCTCCTAACATTGGTCACATGATTGATATTGCTGCGCAGCGCTTCTACGGCGCGAAGTCCGAGCCGGTCGACGCCATCGACGTCGTCGCCGCGGAAGACGTCACCTCTCCCACCACCGGGGAGCACTTCACCTGGCAGATTCTCGCGGTGCACCACGGTGGCACGGTCGACCACTACCAAGTGTTTGTCGACGCCACCGGTACCCACGACGTCCTGCACACTCCCGAAGGCGCCGAGGCCTACCTGGCTAACGTCGCAACGTTTGGCGCGGTAGAGGGCATCATCGACTCCTCCGGCGCGCGCCCGCTCGGTGCCGAGCAGTCCAACACCTCACTGGTGGTCGGCGAGCACATCGTCAAAGTGTTCCGCCGCCTCGAGGACGGGCTGAACCCAGACGTTGAGCTGCTGAGCCAGATCGCGGACTGCCCCGCGGTCGCCGCGGTGCGCGGCTACGCCACCCGCGACGGCCAGACCCTTGCGATGCAGCAGGACTGCATCGTGGGCGGCACCGACGGCTTCGTGCTCGCCACAGGCGGCACGCTCGACACCAGCGACACCAAGGCGCTCGGCACGGCGATCCGCCAGGTGCACACCGCGCTCGCCGAGGCCTTCCCCACCGAGACCGCCAGCCCGTCGTCCCTGCGCACACGGCTCACGCACCACTTGGACTCCTACATCCAGCGCGCGCCGGTGCTCGAGCAGTACCGCGAGCGCATCCTGAAGCTCTACTCGCTTCTCGACGCTAGCTCCGCCACCACCGCCACGACACCCCTGACCACGCAGCGCGTCCACGGCGACCTCCACCTTGGACAGACGCTGAAGACAGATTCCCAGTGGTTCCTCATCGACTTCGAGGGCGAGCCAGCCCGTCCGCTGCAGGAGCGCCGTCTGCCGGATCACCCGCTGCGGGACGTAGCTGGGATGATCCGCTCCTACGGGTACGCCGCGGCTGTGGGCAACTTTGACGCTGCCTGGGAGCGGGAGCACGTCGAAAAGCTGCTGGAGGGTTACGGCACTGCCCCCGCGAGCGAGGACCCTGTTCTTGCAGCGTACGTGGTGGATAAGGCTGCGTACGAGGTGGTGTACGAGGCGAACAACCGCCCAGATTGGGTGGAGATTCCGTTGAGGGCGATCGAAACACTCGTATAAACGTCTCACAGAATGGAAAAGATTTCCCATTTTTTCGCTGTGTGTTGTACTGTGTGGCAATGGACCACACACAGAACGCTCAAACGGGCACGAAACAGGGGAACTCCACCCAGGCGGTCGTCGTCACCGCGCTGGCACTGTTTTCCATGTTCTTCGGTGCCGGCAACCTGATTTTCCCACCAATCCTGGCCGTCCAGGCAGGCGATAACTTCTGGCCTGCCATCCTCGGCTTCCTCAGCACCGGCGCCCTGCTGCCGGTGCTGGCGGTCATCGCGATTGCACTGTCCGGCACGAACGTGCGCGACCTCGCGCAGCGCGCCGGCAGCATCTTCGGTGTCGTTTTCCCGGTGCTCGCCTACCTGTCCATCGGCGCGTTCTACGCGCTGCCACGTACCGGCGCGGTGTCGATGGAAACGGCCATCACCCCGCTGTTCGGTGTGTCCGGCCTGTTCGCCTCGGGCGTGTTCAACGTCATCTTCTTCAGCATTGCCCTGGCGCTGAGCTGGAACCCGAACACCATCATGGAAAAGCTCGGTAAGTTCCTCACTCCGGCGCTGGTCATCCTGCTGGTCGTGATGATCGCCGTTTCGCTGTTCCGCTGGGACGTAGAGCCTTCCGCCCCTTCGGAGCACTACCAGTCCGGCCCGTACCCGACCGGCCTGCTGGAGGGCTACCTGACGATGGACTCCATCGCCGCGCTGGCCTTCTCCATTGTCGTGATTTCCACGCTGCGTTCGAAGGGCTTCCCTGAGGGCAAGAAGCTGGTCAACGGCACCATCGCAGCTGGCGTCGGTGCGGGCGCGCTGCTGGCACTCATCTACGTCGGGCTGGGCATGATCGGTCGCGTGATGCCGGACTCCGACCAGTTCGATAACGGCGCTGGCCTGCTGGCTGAAGCCTCCAACCTGACGATGGGCCAGGCGGGCCAGGTCATCTTCTCACTGATCGTGCTGCTGGCCTGCCTGACCACCGCAGTCGGCCTGATCACCGCGACCGCAGAGTACTTCTCCACCGAGTTTGGTGGCGCCTACCGCACGTGGGCGGTCATCTTCACCATCGCCTCGATGGTCATCGCGACCCAGGGCCTGGACTTCGTGATGACGATTGCCGCACCGGTCATCGGCTTCCTGTACCCGCCGGCCATTGCCCTGATCTTCGTCACCCTGGTCGAGCCAGCGTTCAAGCGCCACATGGCTTTCCGCTGGGCGTTCTTCCTGCCGATCTGGGTTGCTGTGGTCTGGTCCGCAATCGAGACCTTCATTTCCCTCGGCTGGGGTGCCGACGCCCTGACCCCGCTGGTCAGCTGGTCCATACTGCACGATGCTGGCCTGGGCTGGGTTCTGCCAGTAGCGGTGGCGTTCGTCATCGGCCTGGTCGTGGACCTGGCCCGCCCGAAGCAACACGCGGAGGACGTCAACGCGTAGTGTGGGGCCATGTCTACCCCACTCTCACTGATTGATTTTTGCACCAGATACTCCGGCGAGTCCGTCGCCGACGCAATGCAGCGTTCCGTTGCATTCGCGCAGAAGGCGGAATCGCTGGAGTATTCGCGTATTTGGTACTCCGAGCACCACAACATGCACAGCATTGTCTCCTCGGTGCCCTCAGTGCTTATTGCCCACATCGGGGCGAAAACCGAGCGCATTCGGCTCGGCGCAGGTGGAGTGATGCTGCCGAACCACTCCCCGTACGTGGTTGCGGAGCAGTTCGGAATGCTCGAGGAGCTCTACCCTAACCGTATTGATCTCGGGCTTGGCCGCGCCCCGGGCACCGACCAGCAAACGCTCGGCCGGGCGCTGCGGCGCGACCCGCGGGCGGCCGAGCACTTCCCGGAAGACGTGCTCGAGCTACAGGCGTGGTTGAGCGACAACTCCCCGCTGGCCGGGGTGACCGCCGTGCCGGGCGCAGGCACCAACGTGCCACTGTACATCCTCGGCTCCTCGATGTTCGGGGCATCGCTCGCAGCGAAGCTCGGCCTGCCGTACTCGTTTGCCTCCCACTTCGCGCCCAACATGCTGGAGCAGGCCACGGCGTATTACAAGGAGAACTACGAGCCGTCCGAGCGCTACCCGGAGCCCTACTGCATCGCGGCCGTAAACGTCACCGCTGCGGACACCGCCGAGGACGCCGAGCGCCAGACCCACCTGGTGCACCGCAACCGGGTGCGCGCCATGATCGGCCGCCGCGGCACCATGCTCAACGACGAGCAGCTCGACGAGGTTGTGCGCTCCCCACAGGGCCAACAGATTATTGGCATGCTGCGCTACACCGCGGCCGGTACCGGCGATCAGGTCCGCGACTACCTCACCGACTTCACCGCCACCGCGCACGCGGACGAGTTGATGATTTCGCTGCAGGCCCCAACGCATGAAGAGGCGCTGCGTTCGATGGAAATTCTCGCAGGAGTCTGGGACCGCTAGACTCTACACTC
>NZ_JBSZCG010000116.1:0-24157 GCF_054166365.1 Corynebacterium sp. UMB8791
GTGGCGAATAATCGCGGCCGGGCAGCAGGTGAGGCTCGCCGGGCGGGTTCGCGTGTGCGGACCCGGTTGCGGAGGGGTGTGGTTGTTGCGGCGGCGGCGTTGATCGTGACGCCGTTGGTGCAGGTTGCAGGGCCAACAGAGCTGCAGGTGCAGGCAAATGCGCAGGCGCAGGGCCCGGCGCTGGCCGAGACGAATCCAATCAAATACAAGCTGTTGGAGGTCAGGCCCGGGAAGCTGGGCCGCAGTGAGCTGGAGTCGGGAGACCTGGCGACGATATCCAGGGTGGAGAAGCTTTATAAAAAGATTGATTTTTCAGGAGTGGCGTGGAGGCCTTCGCCCACCAGCGGCGCTGATGCTCCGCGTCGCTACCAGGTGAGCGTGTGGGCCCCGGAGACTGGGGTAATCGCCGGGGTTTATGACAGAGAGGTGCTGTCGGGGAAGGACTCCATTTATAAGTGGAATCCTCAGAAGTTTTTGGATGACCAGTCGAAGATCAACGAACTGGACTTCGACATTAAGTTCACGGATGGCTCGGTGCAGGAGCGCGCGGTGTTGCCGCTGCGTCTCTTGGGTCTCGACGGCCGCCTCGCCAACGATCCGGATGGGGATTTTGATGGCGATGGTGTGTCGAATGGCGAGGAGGCCAAGAAAGGCGCGAACCCGTTCGACGCCAGGGATAGGGGTGTCGCGAAGAATCCGTTGCCGAAGCTGCCGGAGACGACAACGCCGACGCCTACTTCAACTACGACGAGCGCAAAACCGCAGCCGCAGCCAAAGCCGTCGCCGTCGAGCATCACCTCGCAGCCGCAGCCGCAGCCGCAGCCGCAGCCGAGCAGCGCGCAGCAGACGAAGCCTTCGAGTGCGAAGCCGACGTCGACAAGTGTGAAGCCGACTACGACGACGCGGAAGCCATACATGGCTGAGCAGTACGACCCGTACCCGGGCGAGCTGTTGGTGCGGCTGAAGCCGGGCCAGGAGTTCCGAAGCGGGACGCCGTTCGGCAATGCTGAGGTGAAGGTGCGCTCGATTCGGTATAAGGGCGAGCAGAACGGCAGGAAGTCGCCGGCGCTGGACCACGCGCTTGTCGACGCCTCCGACGGCAACCGTTTCGTTGTGAAGGCGAAAGGCCTGGAGGCGTTCGCGGAGGCCTACGAGCAGGAGTTTGGGAACTCGAAGCCGGAGTTTGAGCGGGTTTCGAAGTGGTTCATGAACACGTTCATCACGCATGCGCGCGTGGAGGTGGACTACCCGGATAACTCGTCTGATGCGAAGGATTTCTTGATCGGGTTTGTTGGCGAGGACGAGCGTGTGTTCTCCATCCCAGCCGCGGACTTCGACGGCGATGGCGTGAGCAACGAGGACGAAGTGAGCTTGGGGACGAACCCCTTCTCACCGGACAGCACTCCTCATGAGAAGCCGAAGTTCGCGATTACCTCGAAGAGCGTAAAGCCTGGCGAGGTGTACGAGTTCGTGCCGTCGGCGAAGTTGGACCCGAATACCAAGTTCCTGGGTGCGGAGGGCTACCAGGTGTCGCTGACGCCGGATGGCAACGTGCGTGTTGTCGGCAGTAGTGACAAGTGGAATCACAAGTTCTCCTTCAAGGTGTGGGACCCGCTGTACGAAGAGCTGGCGACGCTTCACGTCGAGTCTGACTTCTCGGAGGATTGGACGCCGATCAACGTGAAGGCGGGGACGACGCTTGAGACGAACGTGATGAGACCGGATGAAATCGCGAGCGGCATGGAGATCGTCTCGACGAAGGATGAACTGAAAGCCGGTGGGGTGCCGGATTGGGTCTCCATCGGTAGGGACGGCGAGGTGTTCTTGAAGCCGCCGCGCTCCGAGGGCGGATCGAAGGGTGAGCGCAGGTACTGGGTACGGCTCTCCACCGGCGAGCAGCGTGTAATTAAAGTCAACGTGCTCGACCCAACCCCGTACGCCGAAGAGTACAAGCTGCAGTACCCGGACGTGTTCGTCCGCCTGGGCGAAGAGACCCGCAGCCACGCGCCGCTGGCGACCCTGACGCAGGGCGCCGAGGTGTTCTTCAACCAGCCGAGCCCGGAAGAGGCACAGGTCTCCTACTCGATCGAGGGCGAAACTGACGCGAGCGTCGTTGAACGGGAGGGCACCGCCGAGGACGGCGAGCAGCCAGGCATGGTCACGTTCAAGGCCACAGGCGACGACCTGAAGGCCGGTGACGTCGTGCAAGTGATGGTAAAGGCCAGCTTTAGCGACGGCTCCACCCAGCACGTCCCCGTCTACTTCAACATCCTGCCGCGCCAGATCGCGGGCAGCTACAACCACGCCTATGAAACTGGCCGCGAGGTGCTGCCGGGGACGCCGATCGTCCTGCATAGGACGGATGTTCGCAACGTGCCGGAGGGCACCGACTTCGTGTTCTTCGAGGACGCCGAGGGCAACAAGAACCTCAATGGGTGGAAGGTGTCCGTGAACCGTGACACCGGCAACCTGGTCGTGCGTGCGCCGGAAAATGGTGCCCGGCCGCTGGACGCGGTGGTGACGGTGTCCTACCCGGACGGCAGTTCCACCGATGTGCCATTCCACGTCGGGGTGAAGCACAGCAAACCGGACGCGGAGGCATTTACGCCGAGGTACGCGCCGGAAACGCTGACCGGCGGCACCCGCACGTCCTACGAGATGCTGACACCGGTGCCGGAAAACACCACGTTCTCGATTGAGGAGAACGCTGGGTTGGATGTGAGCGTCGATACGAAGACGGGCCGCATCACCGCCGTGCTACCGAAAGACGCGCCGGGCGGCGCCAAGTACAACGTGCGCGTGCGTGTGAAGTACCCCGATGGCTCCGAGGAGTTTATCGACGCCGAGCTGCGCAAGAAGGCTATCGCCGACGAAGAGCGCCCGCGCTGGAGCGACATCTACGTCAACGCCGGCGACTTGGCTTCCACGCCGCAGGGCCAGCGCGTCCCGCCTGAGACCACCTTTGGTATCGACGCCAGCTTCGCCGCCAAGGGGTGGCAGGTGCACGTCGATAAGTATTCGGGCAGGTTGCAGGTGCTGCCGGACGCGTCGGTGAAGCCGAAGTCGAAGGTTGAGGTGCCGGTTGTGGTGACCTACCAGGACGGCTCGCAGCGCACCGTGAAGGTGTCGGCGTACGTGCGTGAGCCGCGCCAGACCGCTGCGCCGACACCATCGACAGAGGCGCCCACGTCCACGCCGACACCGACCCCGAGTACCCCGGCGCCAACGCCGGAGCCGGACCCAGCCCCCGAGACTGGGAGTTCGGCAGCGGGGTGGATTACTGTAATTCTCGGTGCACTTGGGTTCCTGGTAGGCGCCGGTTTGCTCGCGCTGCAGGAAGTCCCAGTTGTTCAGTCGAATCTCAGACACCTTATGCGTGACCTGGGCTTGAGGAGGTAAAAGGATGCGTTTTCACAAGACAGTGATTGCAGGTGCAGTGACGCTCGCGCTCGGCATGGGCGCAGTGTCGGCGGTGCCTGCGACGGCGTCCCCCGTCAATTCAGATGATGATGCCATCCAGACCCAGCTCCACATCCGGAAGAGCTACCACGAGGCAACCCTGACCTACATGAACCCGAAGTCGGTTGCGGGCAAGTTGGAGAACCAGGTCGGTGTGATCGGCTGGGCCGATGGGCGCGTGGTGGCGCCGATCGCGAAGAGTACGACTGAGAGCTCCCCCGAGGACGGCGTCACGGTGCTGGAGCACACCGACCCGCGACGCGAAGTCACCATGAAGCGCACCTTTACCGTCAAAGGCGACGAGATCAACGTGGTCACCGAGCTGACCAACAACGCCGGAACCGCCCGTGAGCTGGCGATCCGCATGTACAACCACGCCAAGCCAATGAAGGGCACCATGACCGCCGCGCAGTTTGGGGACAGCCTGCGCGGGGAGGACAAGTCCGCCTACCGAGTCGACGCGAACTTCCCGGGTGCGACGGCACTTGCCACCGCTCAGGATCCGGCGACTCTCCCAGAGTGGAACGCGGGCTCTGACAACAAAAACATGGAACGTGGTGAAGTCCTCAGCGGCACCTGGGTCCAGACCGTCGAGCCTGGCGCGACGATGAAGGCCGAGATGACGGTCAAGATCGAAACGCAGCTGGGGGCGCTGGACTCGGATGGTGACGGCCTGCTAGACATCTGGGAAATGCAGGGTGCGAATGTAAATGGCGTCGATATGCCGTTGCACCGCTGGGGCGCCAACCCGTATGAGAAAGACATCTTCCTCCAGATGAACTGGATGAAGTCCGAGTGGGAAACCGAGGGCTGCCAGGAAGCGGCGCGCTTCGCCGTCAACCCCGAAGGCTTCGCCCGCTACGACGCCTGCTCGAAGATGAACACGAACGTCTACCGCCCGTCCGGCCTGATCCTGGACCAGCTGGTGAAGAAGTTCGCCGCACACGGCTACAACCTGCACATCGACGCAGGTAAGGGTTACTCCAAGAACTTCGAAGCCCGCGACGACGAATACCGCGGCGGGCCGATCCTTGACTACAAGGACCACTACTTCAACTCGCCCGAAACGTCCGGCTCGGAGCTGATCACCACGTCGGTGGACCTGCTCAAAGAGCGCGAAGGCATCTTCCGCTCCGGTGTCATCGGCGACCTTATGGACGCCCCCTCCGCCAACGGCTCCATCAACTACGCCACCGGCCGCGCACTGATCGGCGGCACGAGCTTCTACGTGTCCAAGAACGCCCGCATGGGCGCCGAGGACAAAGTACGCAACACCATCATGCACGAGCTCGGTCACAACCTGGGCCTGAACCACAACGGCATGCTGTGGGTCGACGGCAAGCGCCAATCCGTCTACGAATGGACCAAGTACGGAGACTGGCTCAGCGATCGCCCATCCGCCATGAACTACGCCTACCAGTTCGTCACCTTCGACTACCAGGAGGAAGACAAGAGCGGCAACCAGGAGGCCCCGCACCCAGGCTGCGCCGGCGCCCCCGACTGCTACGTCGGCGAATGGTCAGTCCCGTCCGAGTGGAAGAACCTCAACGTCAAGGCCGGCGGCATCGGTGATGTCTCCGTCAAGCCCGCCGAGTCCGACTCCGAGTCGGACAAGGACACCGAGCAGCGCCGCGGCATCGAACGCGACGCCCGCGAACTCGACGCCGCCGCTGCCCTCAAGAACGACGGCAAGGCCGACTTCTACATGGCCGACGAAAACAGCATCGCCACCGTGCGCGCCGACAACAAGGTTGTGGGCACCATTGGCAACCGCGGCTACCACGACCATGAGTTCACCGTGCGCGCCTTCTACGGCAAGGAACTTTCCCGCATCGCCCCAGTCCAGACCATCAAGGTCAAGGGCATCGGCGACGCCAAGGAAGCCGGGCCGCAGTCCCGCAAGGAAATCCAGATCCCAATCCCGGACACGCAGCGCCTGTACGGCTCCTACGTGCCGGTCTACATCCAGATCGAAAACGAGTCCGGCGAAATCGTCTTCAGCGAGCTTTTCGACATCAGTCTCCTCGACTACACCGAGGACGAGCTGCGCCAAGTCAGCACCCAGCTCGGTGACTCCGTGCTGGGCCAGCGGGCATCCGCACTGCTCTCCCAAGGTAAGCTCGGCGACTTCCAGGACACCAACCGCCGCAACCTCGCGGACACCAAGGAACTGAAGCAACCTAAGCGGCCATCGACGCCACCAACCACGTCGGCAAAGCCGTCGCCTTCAGCGGCCCCGAGCACCGCGGCGCCAGCTGACCCAACCACGCAGGACGCCAAGGCCACCGACAAGGGCGGCGTCGACGAGAAGACCCGCAACACGATCTTGATCGTTGTCGGCGTGCTGCTCGGCATCCTGGGCCTGGGCGGCGCGGCCGCCGCCGTAATGGCGAACAAGTAGGTCGCTTATTCGCCCGGCGCACCAAATTCCTTGGTTTTGGCTAGGGTCCCGGCGTTTTCCCGGGTCGCTGGTCGGTCGTGAGGGAATTTGGTGTTTGGCGTGTGAGGGCGCGCACCAAATTCCAGTTCACCAAATGCGCGACCTGAGGAAACGTAGGGTTTGCTCGCGAAAATCCAGGAATCTGGTGTCTAGCTAGATGGGGGGACACCAAATTCCCGGGTTCGAGCACGGGGCCTCGGCGTTTTCCCAGGTCGCTGGTCGGTTGTGAGGGAATTTGGTGTGCCTGGCTGTGGGGCAGTGCCAAAGGACGCAACCAGTTTTCCGTGACCTGGGCTTTTGCCGGGTTTTTCGGATGTGGTTGCGTCCTTTGGCACTGGCAGCGTGCGGCTACTGCAACGCCGAGGTCAGCTTCATCACGTTGTCGATGTAGCGGCGGTACCACGGCCGCGTGTTCCAGCGCTCCAGCGTGAGCTCGCGAGTCACCGACAGGTACGTGTCGGCGAGTTGGTTGAGGTTGCGGAGGAGGGGGCCGTCGCAAATTAAGAGTGAGCTTTCGTAGTTGAGTGAGAAACTACGAATGTCCATGTTGGAGGAGCCAAGCACGCCGACGGCGGCGCCGGGCTCCTTCGAGGTGGGGTCGACGAGCAGGAACTTGGTGTGCAGGACGTAGGGGGCGGGGAACTCCCAGATGCGCACCCCGGCCTCGAGAAGTTGTTGGTAGTAGGAGGACTGGGCGTGCTGCACCATGAACTGGTCTGCCTTCTGGCCAACGAGCAGGTCCACGCGCACGCCGCGGTAGCAGGCGGTGGTGATGGCCTCCAGCAGTGAGTCCTCGGGCACGAAATAGGGGGAGCAGAGCACCAGGTGTTCTTTGGCGTGGTGGATGAGGGTGTTAAACATCCGCAGGTTCGGTTCGGCCTGGTAGCCGGGCCCCGACGGGATGAGCTGGACCAGGTTCGCGTCTGCGGGGGCGCCGAGGTCCAAGGGGGCGGTGAGCTCGATGGGTTCGCCGGATTCGGAGTACCAGTCCACGGCGAACAGCGCCTCGATGGAAGTGACGATGGGCCCTTGGAGCTCCACGAAGGCGTCGACCCATTGGCGTCCGGCGGCGCGGTGTTGGCGGGTGAGGTAGGTGCGGTCGATGAGGTTCATGGAGCCCATCATGGCGGTGTGGCCGTCGATAATGATGAGTTTGCGGTGGTTGCGCAGATCCGGGCGGCGGAAGCGGCCCTTGAGCAGGCTCAGCGGCAACATGAGGTGCCAGTGGATGCCGGCCTTCGTCAGGCGCCGTTTCAGCGCGCGGAAGCCGGGGTATTTCATGGAACCGATGTGGTCGAATAGGAGGCGGACGTGGACGCCGCGGGCCACGGCACGCTCCAACGCCTCAAACACAATGGCGGTGGTGTTGTCCCAGGCCACCGCATAAATCTCGATGTCGACGTATGCTTCCGCCTTATCGACGAGCTCCGCAATCCGCACCATCGTCTTCTCGTAATCCGCCCACATGGCGACCGCGCTGCCGTGCACGGCGGGGAAGCCGGTCAGGGTGCGGTTCAGCGTGATCATCGAGGTCACTTCTGGGTTCGCCTGCTGACCGGCGGGAATGTCGGGGATGTCGGAGTAGACGTCGTTGAGGACGGCGTTCGCTTCCTTCTGGATGCGGTGGCGCCGCTGCGAGACGTACTTGGACCCCATCAGCAGGTACAGCGGCAGGCCCACGAACGGGAGCAGCAGAATGAGTAGCAGCCAAGCGTTCGCGCTCGACGGCTTGCGGTTCGACGGCACCACGCCAATCATGACGAACTTGATGGCGTAGTCGATGCCCATGGCGATGAGCTGCCACAGGGAGAGGCCACTGAACAGAGACAACATGGCTACCGCACCTGGTCGAGTGCGAGGTCGGCGGTGTCGTAATCAGCGATGACGGGCGCGTGATCCGATGCGCCCTTGCCGTCGCGCTCCGCCACGTCCACCCAAGCCTGTTGCAGGCGGCGGGCGAGAGGGGGCGTCGCTAAGTGGAAGTCTATAAGCATGCCTTCGTTCTTGGGGAAGCGCATGGACTTGTAGTCCCAGAACGAGTAGGGGTCCGCGTGGCGGATCTCCTCCAAGCCGGACTCCAGCAGCATCTGGAACGCGGCGCGCTCCGGCTCCGTGACGTGTGTCTTGCCCTCAAACCAGGCGATGTCCCACACGTCCTCGTCGCGCGGCGCAATGTTGAAATCGCCCGTGAACAGCTGCAACGCTTGCGGGTCCACGGTCTCGCGCAGGGAGTAGAGGAACTCGAGCTTGTAGTCGTAGTGCGGGTCGCCGATCTCACGGCCATTCGGCACGTACAAGCTCCATATATCGACGCCCCCACAGCTCGCCCCGACCGCCCGGGCCTCCACAACCGGATCGCCCTTCTTCGCGAACGCCGGTTGGCGCTCAAAGTGTGTCCGCACGTTCTCCAGCCCCACCCGCGACGCGATAGCCACACCATTCCACTGGTTGTAGCCCACATGCGCGACCTCGTAGCCCGCCGCCTCGAACGTGGAGTAGGGGAACGTGGCGTCCTTCGTCTTCGTTTCTTGCATGGCCAACACGTCGACGTCGTTGCGGTCGAGGAAAGCGGCGATCCTCTCCGCCCGCGTACGTACAGAGTTCACGTTCCAAGTGGCGATGCGCATGCCAATACCCTAGCGCAGACGCAGGACACGCCGCCGATGGTGGTCATCGTCCACGATCTCCTCCGGGCCGACCTCCCACAGCTCCGGGTGCCGCGCCGCGTGCTTCTCCGCCGCCTTGCCGATGCGCTCCGGCACCAACAGGCGCACTGGGAGGGAGTGGGCGTCGTAAAACTCCTTGAGCTCGGTGAGTGGCAGCGGCGCGAGTGCCGCCGACGGGCCCAACGGCACCGCCGTATTATCCTGCGGGTTCGCGGCGCCCGCGCGGGCCAGCCACCCCTCGACCCACTCCTGCACCGGCGCCGGGTTCGCCTCCGCGAGCTCCACTTCTTTTCGACGAATCTCCGAATTCCGAACCGTCCTCGGCGCCAACGAACGCACCGCCACCGGCTCCGTGATGGTCACCTCGCGCCCATCGCGGCGGCGCACCCGTAACGGGTCCACCCCGACGACCTCCCCGAGCGCCTCATTGACCCCGGACTCCGTGCGGTAGCGGACCGTCACCCTGCCCCCAACAGTGGGCGCTTCCTGGCGAAACATCTTGGCTATAGTGCCTTTAGTGTCCGAACGGGTCTTCGTCCGTGCCCGGCAGCCACGTGTTGCCCGGCTCCGTCCACCCGTTCGCCTTAATCGCGCGCTTCGCCTCCCGCTTGTAGCGGCCGGTCAGCACGTCCGTGTACACGAAGCCATCCAGGTGGCCGACCTCATGCTGCAGACACCGCGCGAAGAACCCAGTGCCCTCAATTTCAATCTCGTTGCCGTTCTCGTCCAGGCCCGTGACCTTGGCCCAGTCCGCACGGCCGGTGGGGAAGCCCTCGCCCGGGACGGACAGGCAGCCTTCGTCGTCCTCGCCGTCGTCGCGCGGCATGGTCTTCGGGATCTCGCTTGTCTCCAGCACCGGGTTGATCACGGTGCCGCGGCGCATCGTGTCGCCGTCAGGGCAGTGGTACACGAACAGGCGCAGCGGCACACCAATCTGGTTCGCGGCCAGGCCCACGCCGTTGGCGGCGTCCATCGTTTCGTGCATGTCCGCAATGAGTTCCTGCAGCTCCTCGACGGGTTGCTCCACCGGCTTCGTCGGGTTGTGCAGGACAGGGTCGCCATAAATAACGATCGGTCGAATGGTCATGGCTACCATAATAGGCATGCCTGAGCAGCTTTCAGATTCGGACCGCGCCATCCTCACCTTCGAGGCCCACGCCCCGCGCGCCATCGGCGCCAAAGAGGAAGCCATCACCACGCAGCTCGGGCTTACACCGGTTCGCTACTATCAAAAACTCAACCTCCTTCTCGACGACCCCTCCGCCCTCTCCGAATTCCCCCAACTCGTACGTCGCCTACAACGCCTCCGCGACCGGTGAGCGTTTTCCGCTCGCTCTGGCCCCTCGTGCTTTGAAAAAGTTCCCGCGCCCGAGACCCATTTTGCGTTTGGGGCCGATTCCGGTCGACCAACGCTTTCGTTTCCCCAGGTCGCGACGTTTGTTCACGAAGAAAGTTCCGGCGATCACGCCGATCGCGGGAACTTTTCAGTAGGCGGCGTGGTAGTGGCCGGTGTGACCCGGCTCATGGCCCGGCACGCGTCTCAAACTGCTCGTAGCGTGCGCTTAGAAGCGTGCGATGCAGGTCGCGCATTTTCACCCAGCCCGGCCGATTTCCGACGACCAGCATCGCACTCCTTGAACACCTCGACCGGAATGCACTGACGGTTGGCGAAACCGGGAACGCGGTGCGCGTGGGAAGGTGTAAACGTGTGTAAAAACGTTTAGAGTGGCGCATGTGACTAATGTGAATCCTGAGAACGAGTACCAGGGCGCCCACCGCCGCGCCGAAGAGGACGACTACGATCACGGCTACGAGGAGGCAGCGGCGCCGGCGGCGGCGTTCCCGAAGCGGGGCGTCGCGATGATCCTGCTGGCCGTCGCGGCACTTCTGCTGCTGTGGGGCATTTACGCCATGAACAAGGGCGATGGTCAGGATGCGGCCGCGCCGGGCACCACCGAAGCCACGACCGCCCAAGCGACCCAGGCCACCCAGGCAACAACCGCGATCTCCGCCCCGGCGAGCCCATCGGAGCAGGCCAAGCCGGAGGATGCCAAACCCGCCGAGCAACCGGTCGAAAAGCCAGCCGAGCAGGAACAGCCAGCGCCAGCCCCCGCCGGTCTGGCGCGCGAGCAGGCGCAGGTGTACGTCTACAACAACTCCGGCATCCCGGACCTGGCGAACCGGACCGCCGGTGACCTCGCCGCCCAGTACAACGTGGCGAACCGCTCCAACGACGCCGCCGCGATGAACATGCCGGAGCAGACCTACGGCGCGTTCCCGCAGACCTTCGTGTTCTTTAACCCGAACACGCCGGGCGCGGACGCGGTTGCGGCGGAGCTCGCGCAGCGCATCGGAGGTACGCCTCGGGCGACGACGGATGTGCCGGCGAATACGAGTTTGCCGCGAGAGGCCGTCGAGAAGCCGGAGGCGATCACTGTCGTCCTCGCGGGAGAATAAAACCCCCGCGCGGCCCGCGCGCGACGTTTAGACTGGCTACCTATGGATCCATACCGCGAGTTCGCCCGTTCCCCCGAGCCGACACTGGGAGTGGAGTGGGAGATCTGTGTTGTCGATAAGGAGACGCGGGACCTGGTACCCCGCGCCCCCGAAATTATCGACGCCATCTCCGCCACCAACCCCAACGTCCACCTCGAGCGGGAGTTCCTCCAAAACACGGTCGAGCTGGTTACTCCGGTGTGTAAGAACACGAAAGAGGCCGTCGACAAGCTGGCGGAGAGCTTGGCCGTCGTGCGCGCTGAAGCTGACGCCCGCGACCTCGACCTGTGGGCCAGCGGTGGCCACCCATTTTCCGACTTCCGCGAGCAAGCCCTCAGCCCCAAAATTTCCTACAAGGAAATGATCAACCGTACTCAGTACTGGGGTCAGCAAATGCTGCTGTGGGGAATTCACTGCCACGTCGGCATCAGTCACGAAGACCGCGTCTGGCCAATCATCAACGCGGTGATGACGCACTACCCGCACCTGCTCGCCATCTCCGCATCCAGCCCAGGCTGGGACGGGCTGGACACCGGGTACGCCTCCAACCGCACCATGCTCTACCAGCAGCTTCCCACCGCCGGGATGCCGTACCAATTCCAAAGCTGGGCCGAATGGGTCCAATTCATGGACGACCAACGCACCTCCGGCGTGATCAACCACACCGGCTCCATGCACTTCGACGTCCGCCCCGCCGCCAAGTGGGGCACCATCGAAGTCCGCATCAGCGACGCCACCTCCAACCTGCGCGAACTCGCCGCGGTCGTCGCGCTCACGCACTGCTTGGTCGTCTACTACGACCAGCTTCTCGACGCCGGCGAAGCCCTCCCCACGCTCCAGCCCTGGCACGTCGCCGAAAACAAGTGGCGCGGGGCCCGCTACGGCCTCGACGCCCTAGTAATCACCAGCCGCGACACCGACGAACGCTGGCTCCGCGACGAACTGGTTACGTTGGTGGACACCCTGCAGCCTGTGGCTGCGCAGCTTGGGTGCACGCGCGAGCTGAACCTCGTGCTAGAGATCATGCAGCGCGGCGCCGGCTACCAGCGGCAACGCCGCATCTACGAAATGACCGGCTCCTGGCACGACGTCGTCGCCGCCACCTGCGCCGAGATGCAGGAGATGACCTGGGGGTAGGCCCTTCCTGGGTACTTGGGGCTCTGTGCACCACATTCCCACGTGGGGCGCGGGCGACCTGGGCTTTTGTGTGCGCGCCCAGCCCGAATACAGGAATTTGGTGCTTGTCCTCATGTAGCAGTGCCAAAGGACGCAAGCCCTTTTCGCGACCTGGGCTTTTACCCCTTCCCCCAACAAGAACTGCGTCTTTTGTCACTCGAGCCGGTTGGGGTGACACCACATTCCCACCCACGCACTCAGCGACCTGGGGAAACGTCGAGGCGGCCTAGGGGAACGCTTTATGTCAAGTGGTTGTGAACGTGGTTGGGTGTTAGATCGTGATGGGTTGTGGGGGCGGGGCGGTTTGGGTCGGCGCCCGCCCGAACGCAGTCCCGGGCGTACGCGAAGTCCCGGTCCGCATCAACTTCCCGGACGGCTCCACGACCATCGCGAACGCACGCATCTCCGTGCTGACAACCGACGGCAAGCCGTCCCTGGCCGAGGCAACCCCGGAGTTCAACGACACCATCAAGGCCTACCCGGGCAAGGCGACCACCTATGTGGTGCCGAAGCCGGCCGGGGCCGCCAAGGAGGCGTTTGCCCTCGGCCAGCTACCGAAAGCGCTCGCCAACTGGAAGATCGACATTGACGCCGCCACCGGCGCACTCACCGTCACGCCACCCGCTGGCGCGAAACCTGGACTCGTGCCAGTGCCAGTCGTGGTCAGCTTCGCGGACGGCTCCCAGGCCACCAAGCTCCTCCGAGTGCAGGTGGTGAAGGGGCCGCAGGAGGTGGAGAAGGGGTCGTCGACAAGCAGTGAGATTCCGCCAGGCGCGAAGATCGCGGGCTTCGTGCTCGGCCTCCTCGCCTTCCTGGGCGGGCTCGGGTACTCCCTGTACGAGCACCGCGACTTTTTCCGCACATTCCTAGCATTCCCAATCAACCAGCAGCGCTGAGAGGACAACGACAGTGACCGGCAAAACCAACAAACAACGCATCGCAGCGATACTCGCAGGCGTTAGCGTCGCCGCAGGCATCGTCGTGGCCCCACACGCGGATGCGGCCATTACCCCAGGCAGCTTCGCCATCGGTGTCAACCGCGACTCCGATAGCGGCAACTTCCGCGTCGACGTGAACAAAGCGCGCGTGTCCTGGATGTACTTCAACCATCCCGAAGGCACCACGCGCCTGCTGCAGAACGCCTTCTATATCGACGGCGCCGTCAACGGCTCACCCATGAGCTACGTCGGCAACGCCACCGAAGTCGTCGAAGCGAAACCCGTCGGGAACACCGACCGCGTCGTGCTGCGCCACACCGACCCCAACTCGGGCGTCGAGATGACCCGCACCTTCGTCGTCGGCGACGACTCCATCCAAGTCACCGTTGACCTGCGCAACACCACCGGCCAGGCCGCTAACATGCGCGTCGAGATGGCCAGCGGCATCATCGACCGCGACTTCCAAGTCACCGGCGTCCCCCGCGGCGACGGCTACCACGTCGACGTCAGCAACGCCTACAAAATCAACGTCGACTTCATGGGCGCCACCAGCAAGGGCAAAGGCGAACAGCGCCACGACGCCATCAACGGAGGCACAGGTGACGACGCCCACTTCGTCGCCGGCGTCTGGGAACAAGACGTACCCGCCGACGGCACGCTGCGCGCCACCACCGCCATGACCCTCGACGTCGCCCAAGGCACCATCGACACCGACGGCGACGGCTTCCCCGACGAATGGGAAGAAAACGGCTTCACCGACGAAAACGGCAACGTCTTCCCGCTCCAGAAGTGGGGCGCCGACCCCAAGAAGGTCGACCTCTTCCTCCAGCTCAACTGGATGAAGTCCGAATGGGAAACCAAGAAGTGCTCGGAGCAGCGCAAATACGCCCCAACCGAGGAGGACTTCCGCAAGTTCCTCGATTGCTCCGAAGCCAACACCAACGTGTACCGTCCGTCGCGCCAAACCCTCAACGACCTCGTTGACGCCTTCGCGCAGCAGAACATCAACCTGCACATCGACGCCGGCGACTACTACAACCCAATGCGCCTCGAGCACCCACAAGGCGGCCCGACCGAAGACTTCACCCCGTACTACTTCGAAGGCAAAGTCCCCGGTATCAAGATGCTCGAGGACCGCGACCGCCTCCTCAACGGACGCCAAACCGTGTTCCGCGTCGGCGTCATCGGCGACCAACAAACCCGCACCAACTTCTCCTCAGGCAACGCACTGATCGGGGACGGCGCTTTCTACGTCGCAAAGAACCGCATGATGACCTCGCAGGACCAGCTGCGCAACACCATCCTGCACGAGTTCGGTCACAACCTTGGCCTGACCCACTCCGGGCCACTTGCCGACACCAGCCGCCCAATCTCTGACTACGTGCCCGGCTACCTCTCAGTCATGAACTACCTCTACCAGTTCACTGACTTCCGCTACTCCAACGAGCGCTCTCGTCCGACGGGCAAGCTGCCGAAGGCATGCCAGACCGTCCAGTGCTACACCGGCGACTACGACATCGACCCCGACTGGCCAAACCTCGCCTTCATCGGCGGCCAAATCGGCCGCGCCAACGGTACCACCGGCACCCCCGGCCACGACGACCACGAACACGCCGACGACGAACCAACCGTCCGCGAACTCGAGGTCTACTCCGCCGAATTCAACAACGGCAAGGCCGGCCTGCGCGTGCGCAACGAGGAAGGCGCTGGCAACATCATTATCGCCAACCGCACTGACTCCAAGATCGCCTTGGAGCTGTCCAACCTGGGCATTGACATCCACAAGTTCCGCCTCCAGGCCACCTACCCCGGCGGCCGATACGAGCAGGAATACACCATCGAAGGCGCCCTCAGCGACGAGTCCAAACTGCCCATCAGCGTCCCAATCACCAACACCGCCGGCTACACCGGCTCCACCATGCCGATCACCTTCCGGGTGTTTAACCAGGACAACGACATCGTCGCCGACGAAACCATCGAGTTCTCCGCCCTCAACTACAACGGCGAAGACACCGCGAAGCTCATACGGGAACTTCGCAAGAAGAAGTCCGACCTGCTCAAGCGGGCAGAGCAGACCGTGGGCAAGGCGGAAGGTGGCGCCGGACCACGGCCAACCAAGCCACTCGCGACCCAGGCCAACGCCGCCATCCCGACCCGCGCCGGCCAAGCACCAGTGACCTCACTGAACGCGGCGCCGAGCGGAACCTACGACGCCCCGGCTCCCGCGCGCCCTGCCAAGCCGACCACTCGCCCAACCGCCCACCCAGCGCCTTCGACTGCGCAGCAGCAGAACCCAGGCAAGGGTGGGGAAACGGGTGGCCTGTCCGGCGGTGCCATCGCAGGCATCGTCGTCGGCCTGCTGGCGCTGCTCGGTATTGTGGCCGCAGCCGTTGGCCTAGGCGGCTTCTAAGCCCGCTGATTGGGTTTGCACCAAATTCCCCCAGGTCCAGATTGTGACCTGGGGGGAATTTCTTTGGGGTAGGGGAAATTGAGGAATTTGGTGCCGGGCTGGGTGGGATGCGCACCAAATTCCCTCCCGGGAAACCAGCGACCTGGGGAAACGTAAAACCTGCCTGCCGAAATCCCGGAATGTGGTGCGCCTAGCTGGGAGGCAGTGCCAAGGGACGCAACCCTAATTGGACCAGATGTTCAAACGTACTGGTAGTAAAAGGGCTAGGTAAAAGCGAATGCGTCTTTTGGCACTGGCATCTCAAGCGGTGCACCAAATTCCCTCCCGGGAAACCGGCGACCTGGGAAACGCAAAAACCTGCCAGCTAGGGGAAATCCCGGAATGTGGTGCGCCTGGCTAGGGGCCAGTGCCAAAAGACGCAACTCGAATTGGACCAGATGTTCAAACGTACTGGTAGTAAAAGGGCTAGGCAAACTCGAATGCGTCCTTTGGCACTGGCGCCTCAAACAGAGGCACCAAATTCCCCTCCAAAACCCAAGCAGACCCTAGAACCACGTCACGGGACGGATCTTGTTGGCCATGTCGACGAGGTCGAAGCGGTGTTGGAGGTAGGGCGCCACTCTGGCCAGGGCGCGCAGGGTCCTGGCGAGTTCGTTTTGGAGTTCGTGGGCGGTGAACCTCGTGTCCAGGATGGGGGAGGGGTCGGGGTGGTGGCCGTCGAGGGTGTAGGTGAGGGCGGCTCGGAGGATGAAGACTTTGATTTGGAGGTAGCGGGGTTCGGTGTTGGGGATGCGTTGGAGGCGGAGGGCGGCGTTGCGGATGCGGTTTTCGGTGGGGTCGGTGACGAGGCTGAGGATGGAGGTGAGTTGGGCGAGTCGGTTATGTCGTGAGGCGACGGGGACGCGGTCGAGGGCGGCGGCGGCGAGTTCGGGTTGGTTTTCGTGCATGAGTTGACGGGCCAGGCCGAAGGCGGAGGAAACGGTGGTGGGGTTGGTGCTCCAGACCAGGGCGTAGAGGCGGATGGCGTGGAAGCGCAGCATGGCGGGGTTGGTGGTGACCATGGACCAGTCGGGGTCGAGGGAGCCGGTTTCGTGGAGGTGCTCGAAGACGGTGTTGGGGAGTTCGTCGAGGTGACGGTTCATGCCGGCGGCGCCGCGGGCCACGCGGGGTTCCAACAACGCGGTGTCGTGGAGGTCGGCGGATTGGAGGAGGAGTTCGGCGACGGCGGCAAGCGCCAGTTTGGAGGCGGATTCGCCGGGCAGGATTTGCAGGACGCGGGAGAAGGCGACCTGGGCGTCGGTGTATTTGCTGGTCAGTAGGTTGGTGATGCCGGTGTACCAGTGGTAGCGCCAGTTCTTCCGCAGGGCCTCGTCAAGTGAGTCGAGCCAGGTCCGCGCTTGGGTCGTGAAGCCGAGGTCGAGGAGGGTGCGGGCGACGGCGAAGGGGATTTCGATGGAGTCGGGGTGACGGTCCTCGGCGAGGGCTTGGCGTAGCGCGGCGAGGGTTTCGGAGGGCTCGGAGTAGGTGGTGCTTTGGAGGGTGGCGGCGCCGGGGTCGGTGGCGTCGACAAGTGGGACGGGCAAGGCGATGTTGACTTCCTGGGGCGTGATGGTGACGGTGCGGGTGATGCCGTCGATGAGTTGGTCGGTGCGGAAGACGACGTGCTTGGTGCCGAACGTGCGGCGCTGTGGGGAGAAGAGTGAGTGCTGGGCGGGGAAGGTGCGGCCGTCGCGGATGGCGAGTACTTCGCGCAGGACGCCGAGGAGTTGGGCTTCGAGTTGGGTGACGGAGTCGAAGCGGTCGTCACGGTTGGGGGCGCAGCAGCGGGCGATGAGTCGGTAGAGGGAGATGTAGCGGCGGAAGAGGGGTTCGGTGGTGGGGGTGGGGATGTCGGCGTCGTGTGGGAGGTCGATGATGAGGGCGGCGAGGGTGCGGCCGATGGTGTAGATGTCGGATTGGACGGAGGGGCCGTCGGTAGCTACTTCGGGTGCTTGGTAGCCCTTGGTGCCGTAGATGAAGCCGTAGGAGCCGATGCCTGAGACCGCGCCGAGGTCGATGAGTTTGACCTGGTCTTCGGTGACGATGATGTTGTCGGGCTTCAGGTCGTTGTACACGACGCCGCGCGAATGCAGGTAATCCAGCGCGGGCAGCACTTCGAGGATGTAAGCGATCGCGATGTCCACCTCGCACCTGCTTATCGACGGCCCGCCTACGTACTCCATGACGATGAACCCGCCGGGCACGCGCGGGTCGTCGATGAAGTTGAAAATCTTCACGATGCCGGGGTGGGTGATGTCGGCGAGGAACTCGCGCTCGGCGACGGCGGCGGCCTCCTCGTCCTTGTTGCGGGCCGAGTGCAAGCCTTTGAGCACCACGTTTCGCCCGGAGACGAAGTGGTCGGTGGCTAAATAGATCCAGCCCATGCCGCCGTGTGCGATGGTGCCGAGCACTTCGTACTGTTCGGCGACCAGGTCGCCGGGCTTCAGCGCGGGGGCGGGGACGCCTTCAAAGGTGGATGGGTCCCGAAGGGCGTCGGTGGGGTTGATGGGGTGGACCCAGGGCAGTTCGACCATGCCGTCCGCGACGGTGCGGGTCTCGCGCTGCGTGCCACGCAGTTCGCGGAACCGGTCGAGTGCGCGGCGCCGCGAGCGTTGCGAGGTATCCTCCTGCCGCTTCTCCTGACGCAGCGCCTCGAGGTCTTCGAGGAGGGCAGACATGGAGTCGTCGTACTCGAAGAGGTCGTCGTCATCGTCGTCGTCGGCGAAGGGGTCGAAGGCGACGGCCTCGGTGCCTGGGTCATTCGTGCTCATTGGGTTCCTCCCGGTACATCAGCGGTGGGGGGTAGGGGTCTGTGGTGGAGTCCGACAGCCACTCCTGGAACATGCGGTGCCAGGTGCCGTCGGTGCGGATGCGCTCGATGGTTGCGTTGACTTGCCGCACTACTGAGTCGTGCTCAAGCGGGATGCCGACGGCGTAGTACTGGGTGGCCAGCGCGTCGGGCAGGATGTCGGTGTGCGGGTCCTGGGCGAGCATGCCGGCGAGGATGGCGTCGTCGGCGATGATGGCGTCGGCCTGGAACTGCTGGGTGGCCATGAGGCAGTCGGACCAGGAGCGGGTGCGCAGCACCGGGGAGTGCGGAGCGAGGGTGCGCACGATGTTGAGCAGCGTCGTGCGGTCGACGACGCACACGGTGCGCTCGGGCAGGTCGTCCATGCTCGCGATGCCGCGGTCAATCGGGGTCAGCACCCTGACCTGGGACTTCAGGTAGGGGGTGGAGAACGCCACCTTGGAGGCGCGCTCCGGGGTAATGGACATCGTCCTGATCACAATGTCCACGCGCCCCTCCCGGAGCAGCTCCGCGCGCGAGGCCGAGTCCACGAAGCGGAAGTCCACCGCCTCGGGGTCGTCGAAAAGGTCGCGGGCGATCTCCCGGGCCAGCTCCACCTCGAACCCGCGCAGCTGCCCGCGCACCATATCGCGGTAGGACAGCAGGTACTGGGACTGCTCCACGCCCACGATGAGCCGGCCGCGCTCCCGGATCTGCTCCAGAGCGGGGTCATCATCCGGGGCGGATGGGCGCGGGCGCAGCGAGCCCTCCCAGTCCAGGCCGTGCGGCACAAACTCCATCGACGGCTGCTTGCCCGCTCCGTCCAGCAGCGCGCCGGGCGGCAACGGGATTGCCTCGTGCGCCGTGGACGCCGCCCCCGTCGGCAGCTCTTCCAGCGAGGACCGCGGCGCACATCCCGCTGCGCCCACCGCCACCGCGAGCGCCACCAACAACGAGCCAGCCCTGCGCATCATACGTACTCCCTGAATCGCCGCTGCGCCCCGAACCACATGCTGATGACCGCCAGCAGCGACAGCAGCGCGACTACCGTCGACACCAGCCTTGTTGCGTCCAGGGAGGTGTGGATGTAGTTGCGCATCTCGGCGCGCGCCGACTCAATCAACTCCACCATGTTCGCGTCCAGTTCCGTGTACGCGGTGGATGCGCTCGGGTGGTCCGCGCTATCGACCATCAGCACGTCGACGGCGCGCTCAAACCGGCCGGCATCGAGCGTCGAGACGAGTTCGCCATGCGCCTGCGACCACTGCTCCAGCGCCCTGCTTGCCGACGCCACCTCCGGCGCATCCGACGCCGTATCCAACGCCGCGCTCACCCCCTGGTACGTGGACTCGAAGGACTCCGCCGACTCCGCAACGGACTGTCGGCGAAGCAGCGCCATCGTCTCGTCGGTGCGGGTCTCCTGGGCGCGGAGGCGGGCGTCGGTAAGCTGGCGCAGCGGTGCCGCGGCCTGCTCGAACCCGATGACGCCCGAGCGCCACGAAATGAAGTTCGAGCCCGCGACCCACGCCAGCGCCACCACCATCGCCGCCGTCGCCGCCACGAAGCCCTTATTCCAACGGCGGCGGAACGTGCGCCACAGCCACCACTGCGCCCCCGCGAGCAGCAGCAACGCCGCCACCAGACCCGAAAGCGGCACCCACTGCGGCGCGTTGAGGCGCACCATCTCCACCGCCACCTGGCGCTGCGTCAGCGCAAACAGCGTGTTCGCCGAGGTGATCATCCGCCCACGCATCATGCTGGACGCCTCCGACATATACGACACGCCCACCGGGTTGCCCAGGCGCTGGTTCACCTTCGCGCGCTCCATGAACGCCACGTACAACGGCAGGTCGCGTTGGATGGAGCGCACCAGGTTCTGGATTCGCTCCTGGTCCTCCGGCCGCGTCAGCTCCGAGGCGCCCTCGTAGATGTCGCTCGCCGCGATCACCGCCTGATCTATCGACGCCAAGTACGCCTTCACCTCATCCGGCGTCATCAACCCTGCCTGCACGAAGCCCGTCGTGGCCACCGTGTCCGCCTGCGACAGTGAGGTGAGCAGCACGTGCGCGGAGTGGTTCATCGGCTCCGTGGTCTGCACTAAGACGTCGAGCGCGTGCTGGCGCTTACTCATCGACTGGCTCTGCGCGAACCCAATCGCGCCCACCGCCACCGTGAGCACCAGCATCATCGCCAGCATCTTGCCCGGCGTGGTGATCACGAAGTCCGCCAGGCGCCGCGCCGCGCGAATCGGCCCACTCGACGCGCGCTGCTGCGGATGCAGCGCAAGATCATCCAACCAGGCGTCGCTGGGAGGTGGCGTCGTGACAGTCATTCCTCAACCATAACCACCGGGCCCGACCTATTTCTAGGAAACGACCTACAGTGGAACACATGCAAGGAGACGGCAACGGATGGGTCGAAGGGCCCAACGGACAGAAAATGTGGGGCAAACACGGCGCCGCGGGGCTCTTCCTGCAGGCCACGCACGGCGGCGAGCCCGTCGTGCTCATGCAACACCGCGCACCCTGGACCGCCCAAGGAGACACGTGGGGCATCCCCGGCGGCGCCCGCGACTCACACGAAACGGCCTCCCAAGCCGCCCTGCGGGAGACGGAAGAAGAATGCGGTATCGATGGGGGCGAAGTGGACGTCGATAAGGAATTAGTGACGTCCGGCCCCGCACCCAGTGGCTGGACCTACACCACCGTGCTCGCGCGCGTGCGCTCCGGCGAGCCACTCGAGACCACCGCCAACGAAGAAAGCGTCGAACTGCGTTGGGTTCCCCTGAAAAAACTCGAAGAACTTGCCCTGCACCCGGGGCTGCGTGCCGCGCTGCCAGACATTCTCAGGCATACTGTTTCGCATGATTGAAGTCCAAAACCTGTCAAAGGTCTACGGCGCCGTCCGCGCCGTCGACGACGTGAGCTTCCGCGTCAAACCCGGCATCGTCACCGGGTTCCTCGGCCCCAACGGCGCAGGCAAATCCACCACCATGCGCATGATCGTCGGCCTGGATAAGCCCACGTCAGGCAGCTGTCTTATCGACGGCACCAGCTACCGCAACCTCAAGCGCCCCGCCCAAAAAGTCGGCGCCCTCCTCGACGCCAAAGGTGTGCACCCCAACCGCTCCGCCCGCGCGACGCTCCTGTGGCAGGCGCAGGCCTCCGGCATCCCCGCCTCCCGCGTCGACGAAGTCCTCTCCCTCGTCGGGCTGACCGACGTGGCGGGCAAGAAGGTCGGCGGGTTCTCCCTCGGCATGGGGCAGCGCCTCGGCATCGCCGCGGCCCTGCTCGGCGACCCCGAATACCTCATCCTCGACGAACCCGTCAACGGCCTCGACCCCGAAGGCATCCGCTGGGTCCGCTCCCTGCTGCGCGCGCTCGCCCAGGAAGGCCGCACCATCCTGGTGTCCTCCCACCTCCTCGCCGAGATGGCGCAGACCGCCGACCACCTCATCGTGATCGGCAAGGGCAAACTCGTCGCCGACACCTCCGTCCACGACTTCATCAAGGCCCACTCCGGCTCCCGCGTTGTGGTGCGTGCCGCTGATGATGGGCTTTCTCGTTTGCAGGGGGCCGTGGAGGCAGGCGCGCCGGGCGCCAGCATCAGCCCAGGCACCGACGCCGACGGCCGACCCAACCTCACCATCAACGACGCCACCCCCGAAACCATCGGGCGCATCGCCTTCGAAGCCGGCGTCATCCTCACCGAACTCAGCGAACACCACGCCTCCCTCGAGGACGCCTACATCCAATCCACTGAAGGCACCGAACAGTTCGCATCCCGCACAGTCCAGGAGGGCAAGTAACCATGAACCTCATACTTTCCGAGTGGACCAAACTCCGCAGCACCCGCTCCTTCTGGTGGACCAGCGCCGCCATGATCATCGTCGCCGGCATCTACGGCGCACTCTTCGGCTGGCTGGCCAACACCTCCGGCATGCCCTACACGCCCCTGACCGTCGTCTCGACCGTCTCCATGACCATCGGGATCGTCGTCATCGTGCAGGCCGCCATGACCGTCACCACCGAATACCGATTCGGCATCCCCGCCACCAACTTCCGACTCACACCGCAGCGTTGGCGAGTCGCCCTGGCGAAACTGTGCGTTGGCGTGGTCGGGGTGGTCGTCGCAACGCTGCTGGCCGTGGTCGTGGCGTTCATCCTCGCCGACCTCACCACCGCCGTCCCCGCAGGCTGGACCACAAATAGCGCCACCCAGCGCGCCCTGTGGGCAGTACCCCTCGGCATGGCGCTGCTCACCCTGTTCACCCAGGGCGTCGGCTGGATCGTCCGCAACACGTCCGCTGCTATCGTGATCGGCCTGTCCATGATGCTCCTTCTGGAGACCATCGTCGGCTTCATCCCCAAATACGGCCAAGACGTTGCCAAGTTCCTGCCCTTCAACAACCTCATCGCCTTCATGATGAACCAACCCACCCAACACTGGGAGCTCGGCGCCTCCCTCGGCATCTTCGCCGTGTGGGCCGTGGCGTTGTGGGTGATCGGCGTGCTGTTGACGGAGGCGCGGGACGCGTAGTTCGATAGCAGTGCCAGAAGACGCAATCTCCTAAGAGTGCCCCATTAAAACCGCTGGTTATGAAAGGGCTATATCTATAGGGTTGCGTCTTTTGGCACTGCTTATATCTGGTCAAGGAGCTCTTCCATTCGTGGGACCACCTCATGGAACGTGGCGGCGGCGAACCTGACCACGGTCCAGCCCTCCAACGCCAGATCCAAGTTGATCCGGGCATCCTTCTGGCGCTGGTCATACTCCCAATGGTGCTGGCCGTCATACATGATCCCGATTTTGAGCGGTTCGATGGCGAAGTCGAACGTCGTTACGAGGCGGCGGCCTCTATATACCGGGACTTGCTCACTTAGTTTCAGTCGGCGTTGCTTTGTTACGGCGTGGAGCAGCAGGCGCAGCTCGGTTTCGCGCGGCGAGTCGGCGAGCTTGCTGGAAAGCTTGAGTACCTTGTTGAGCCATCGCTTCTCCACGCGCCAGTCCGCTGCTTGGCGCAGCGAAGATGTTGAAACGTTGAGGTGCCTGCGAACGCAATCCACCAGCTGCACTGCCCGTACTTGGAGGGGGTCGAGCCCCTCGGGCGTGATGACGGCAGGAGAGTGCTCTCCGCTTTTTAGCATCTGGATCGCCTGAATCGTGGCGTACGCGGGGGCCGCTGCGTAGATCGTGTGTCCGAAGTGGTGCACTGTTGTGAGTGCGATACCGTCGGCTCCCCGGCGTTTGAGTCCGGGCGTTGTTGGGGTAGGGGAGCGGGTCTTACTGGTAGGGCCGATGAATGTGACGGGGGCTGCGTCTGTAAGGTAGGGCAACCTGTAAAGGGTGAGAGCTGAGTAGCCGCTGGCGATGTGGGTCGGCCATTGTTGTGCGTAGTCGAGGATCATCTGTAGTGCCTGCGGTTGCGGTGTTTGTCTGTAATTCATATTTGTTTAGACGCATTTGATGGGCGCCTGGTTTCCTTGTTTTTCCACAATTTCTGATTCAAGTGCCAAAGGACGCAACCAATAAGCTCTAGCACTTTTGTGACCAGGTGTTATGGCGGTGTCTGTTTTGGGAATTGCGTCTCTTGGCACTGGGTAGATTTGGTGGGGAACTTTCTTGACCCACAAACCACACCCGCCACATGAGAAAACATTTAGAAAGTTGCGGAGGTTTAGGCAAAACGAATAATGGGGACTACCCTGGGAGTGTCATTGGCTTTTGCTGCAGAAAGGATTCGTT
>NZ_JBSZCG010000117.1:0-22275 GCF_054166365.1 Corynebacterium sp. UMB8791
TTGACACTCTTTACCCCTCGCGCCCTGAAGGGGATCGCAGCCACGTTCACTGCGGCGCTCATGCTTGCCAGCTGCTCCACCGGATCAAGCGATTCGACAACCGCTCCCGAAACCTCCAATGCCAACGGGTCAGAGGAGCGCATTGTGACAATGGGTCTCGGCGACGTCGATACGGTCCTTGCGCTCGGTGAACAACCGGTCGGTTACGCCACCTGGCAACAGGAAGGTTCGGGAGACCCTTCCGGACTTGGACCATGGGCCAAGGACAAACTCACAGTCGACCCAAACCCGATCCGGGATACGACCACCGAGTTCAGCACCGACACTGCCGAAAGAGTTGCCTCGCTCAACCCGACAAAGATCATTGCGGTGAACAGTGGTCTCGAAGCTGACAAGAAGGCGCTGCTCGAGCAAATTGCGCCAACTACCTTCCACTCGGATGCATACGAAGATTGGCAAGTGCCGTGGGATGAGCAGATTAAGGAAATCTCCAAGGCGTTGAATAAGGAAGCCGAAGGCGAAAAACTCATCGCCGATTCCGAGCAGGCTTTCCAAGATTTCCGCGAAGCTCACCCTGAGTTGCAAGGCAAAACAGCGGTAATCGGCATGCCTTACGACGGAAAGTTTGGCGTATACACCTCGGGCGACGGCCGCGGCTCCTTCATTGAAAAGCTTGGTTTCAAGATCCCAGAGAAGTTCAACGGCGATGGCTCCAGCTTCTTCCTCGACTGGTCGCCTGAAAACTACGTCGACTTCAACGACGTGGACTACCTCTTCGTGCTGGACTACTACGGCGCAATCGATGCGCTGAAGAACGACGAGAATTTCATGGACCTTGATGTCAACAAGCGTGGCGGGGTCTACTGGCTAGACACCGATACCGCCAATGCAATGAGCATGCCGAACCCCCTCACCATCCCGTACGCAATCGAGCAAATCAAAAAGTCGCTCTAGAAGTGGTGCTTACCGGGGGACAACCAGTGGGCCCCCATTTACCGGGTCGGTTGCCACGACAGCAGGCAGATCAAAAACGCTGTTCAGCAAAGTCTCCGTGACCACCTCGGCAGGCGCACCGACCGCACGAACCTCGCCACGCTGCATCACGATAAGTTGATCCGAGTAGCGTGCTGCGAGGTTCAAATCATGCAACACCATGAGCACGGTTCGCCCCTCTTGATCAGCGAGTCGACGTACGAGCGACAAGACCTCGACGGAGTGAGACAGGTCGAGGTATGTCGTCGGCTCGTCCAAAAACACGAGCGGAGTGTCCTGCGCCAAGACCATCGCGATCCAGGCACGCTGGCGCTGTCCGCCAGAAAGCCGTTCGAGTGGACGATCTGCAAACTCTGCAATATTGGTCAGTTCCATCACCGCATCAACCGCACGCGCATCCTCAGCAGAAGCCTGTCGTAGCCAAGACTGATGCGGGTGGCGTCCGCGGCTGACCAAGTCACGAACCGTCAGTCCCTCGGGGGCGACAGGCGTCTGTGGCAATACTGCTAGCTGACGCGCAATCTCTCGGCGCTTCATTTTCGACGTGTCTACGCCGTTCAGCATTACCGTGCCGCCATCGCGCGCAATAAGCCCTGCTGTAGCTCGCAACAGCGTTGACTTGCCGCAACCGTTGGGGCCGATGATTGTGGTGACACCGCCTTGGGGCACGTCGAGATCAATGCCGTCAACGATGACGGAAGCCCCATAACTCACCTTGAGATTTCGAACCTGAAGCATCATACGGACACCTTTCGTGTTGCGCGTAGCAGTGTGTAGAGCAGTGCTGCGCCACCAATCGCAGTTGTAGCTATGCCCACCGGCAAGTTCCCCGGCACCAGGGTGCGCACTGCTAAGTCTGCGCCAGACACAATCGCCGCGCCAGCGAGCATCGCTGTTCCTAAAGGTGGCGTTGCTGCTTGTGTGATCTTGCGTCCAATCTGTGGCGCAACAAACGCCACAAAAGCTATCGGACCAGACGCCGCGACGGCCACCGATGCCAGCACTACAGCCATGAGCATGAGGATGAGTTGCATATGCCGGGGCTCCACCCCGAGGCCAGCAGCCGTATCCTCCCCGAGCGAGAGCGCCTGCAGATTGAAGGCTGCCCACCGCAAGAACGGAACGACGACTGCCAGCGCAATAAGTACGGCGAGTGCATCGCGCCAGCTAGCAGAACCCACCGAGCCGGTCACCCACGCCTGCGCCTTGCCCACGTCACGATAGTCGGCGCGAACGAGCAGGAACGAGGTATATGCCATCGCCAGTGCATTGATAATGATCCCGGCGAAGACAAGCTGGAAAGACCCGAGACCCGCGCCACGGCTCAGCCACCAGATTGCCGCAGACACTGCTAATCCACCGAGGAACGCACTGAGCGGGACCCCCAGAAGATGCAGCAGCATTCCGGAGCTTCCACCAGCAAGTAACGCAGTCAATGCGAAAGCGGAGGCACCCGAAGTGACGCCCAAGATGTCTGGGCTCGCCAATGGATTCCTCGTGATGGTCTGGAAGATCGCCCCCGCAAAACCAAGCGCAGCTCCTACTCCCAAAGCAGTTACCACCCGCGGCAGACGCCACTGAACAATCACCGTACGAGCCAATTCTGTGGATTGGCCCATGAGCGCAGAAGCGACATCCCGCACCGTAAGCCCGAAGTCCCCGACTATAACGCCGCCAAGGGCCGCGGCGAAAGCCAACACCGCAAGGACACCATTCGTCACGAAAACCCGCATCACAGTTTCGCCCCTTTGCGCAAGAGGTACAGGGCAAATGGGGCACCAACGAAGGCGAGCGTGATGCCCACCTGCAATTCGCCGGGCCTGGCGATGACGCGGCCGATAACGTCGGCAAGCAAAAGCAACGTGGCCCCAGCCAACGCGGAACACGGTAGTACCCAGCGGTAATCGGGCCCCGTGAAGGCGCGCACAAGGTGTGGAACAACCAGACCGACGAACCCGATTGGGCCCGCCCCAGCCACCGCGGCACCCGTGAGCAATGCAACCAGGACGATGCCCACGGCCCGCGAGAGGGGGACGCTCACGCCAAGTGCGCTTGCCACATCGTCTCCCAAGTTCAGGAGGTTCACCCTGTTTGCCATGGCGAAGGCCCCCACTAGTCCGAGGAGAATCACCGGGGCAAGCACCGCGACCACCTGCATGTCACGCCCAGCGATAGCGCCCGCCGTCCAAAACCGCATCTCGTTGAGGCTTTGTGTATTCGTCAGCACGATGCCGCTGGTGAGCGCACTACAAACCGCGCCCAGCGCAGAACCACCGAGCACAACCATGATCGGGCTCGATCCCAGGCTCCTCATACTGAGTGTGAACACGAGCGCCACCGCAAGTATTGCGCCGAGGAATCCCACCCCAACAGTGCCCAACACCGTCATTGAGCCATGAAAGGAAATGGCTGCAGCCACCGCAAGCGCCGCACCAGGGCCTACACCCAGCAAGTTTGTGTCTGCGAGCGGGTTTCGGGTGTGTCCCTGCAGCAACGCCCCCGCTGTGCCCAAGGCTGCCCCCACCAACAGGCCGAGCAGGGTGCGCGGAACCCGAAGCTGTGCAATGATCTTCGCCTCGTCGCTGGAGGCCTCAAGCCTTTCGGCTCCTCCCGAGAATGCCAACACAATTCCGTCGCGAACCGCGCCCAACGTTGCCCCGAAACCCATTTCACGCGCCCCGAACAGAAGAGACACTAATGCCGCGCACACGGTGGAAGCCGCAAGGAAAGCGACAAGCCCTACACGTTTATCCACTTTGTAACCCCGTTATCGCCAATACCCCATAAACGACACGTGGTGGCGAGGCACACCCGCCTCTTTCACCAGGAGCCGCCGCATCGCCGTCACAGCCGTGTTCTTCCCTGCGATCCAGTAATAGGTGTGCCCTGCAGTATCCGACGTGGGACCTATCAATTCTCCACTGCTGGAATACGTGGGTGTCTCCCAGACTTCATCGAGCTGGGCTTCATCCACAAGACCAGGTTCTCCATTTTCCAACGAAGCGGAGGCACAACGGGATCCAACTTCCTGTTTCAGCTGCGCAAGAAGCAAGCCTCCATAGTCGAAGTCCCCCTCTGCACGAAAATGCCACCGGACATCAACCTGTGAAGGGGAGTCGATGGGCAGGTGATTGCCGGCGGGCACCTCGATATCAACCGAACCAGCGAGCCCCTCGGGCCAATCCTCCAGGATACGAGCCATTGCAGGCAACGCGGTTTCATCGCCGTAAAGACGGGCAATCCCAGCAGATCCGGGGTTAAATTCAATACCAACACCGGAATCATCGTCACGGGTTGGTCCAATAATCAGCAGCTGCTGTCCAGGGTGAGCGTCTTGTGCCCACGCCGAGGCGGGACCGGGACTATCGCTGTGCAAAACAAAATCCACATCCACTTCGTCAGGGCTGTCAGCACTTCGCCGGAACTCCCGAATGGAATAGGTACGCAGGTGTCCGCGCGTGTGCTCCGGCATCGCACGCCATGTGTCCCACCACCCCTCTTCGGGAAGCTCGAACAGACCGCTGGCAGGCGGGATCAGCAGCTTGATACGCAAATCTCTGATCGGAACGGCGGGCCCCATGGCGTCGATCCCGGTGAACGTCACCCGCTGGAAACTCGGCGCAATACGTTCACTCCGGACGACGGTTGCAAGAAAAGACCTAAAACTCACCCCGTAAATTATATAGGCTTGCCTAACCTATAGAAAGTGTGAAGCGCGCAGTCCCCTAGCGCCCGCGTAGCTGGAGTCGGCTAGCCACCTTCAAAGCAGGTGACAGCAGGGGCATCATCAACCGCTACCTCGTATCGACGTTCGTCGACCCGGCGAAGTAAAAGGCGGATACATTCTCTTTAGCGATGGGTAGGACGCACTGATCGGAACCGGTTTGGTGCTTGTCCGACGCAAGCGGCCCTGAGCTTCCCTGTCACCAGGAGTGAGCGCGCTCGTTGTTCATATCGTCGTCGGCACCCATCCATTAAGCTCTGACACAGTGATTTCGACCCGCCATTTCGTCTGAAGGGAATAACATGCGCAGGCCTTACTACAGGACATCACGCGGACGCGTCATTGCAGGGGTCTGTGCAGGGCTCGCAGAACGCTACGGTCGCAGCCCAGACACAATCCGTTGGTGGTATGCAGTAGCGCAACTATTTAGCTTGCCCGCCATTGCCACCTATATCCTCCAGTGGTTGTTGTATCCGCTCGACGATAACCCTGAGCCGCCGGAAACTGAGCAACCTGCAAGCTGACCAGCCAAGAGACGAGGTGGCGTGCCAGGTACCGCGCCCCACCGAATCTATCGGCAACGTCCTACACGTACAGGTGCAGTCCCGTACATTTATGGCATACCTATTAGTAGCTACATGCCGCTAGGTGTTTCCACATGTTTCATTTCCTTCCGTTACTAGCCATCCTTCTCGATTACTTCCTCGAAGTTCCGGATGCAGCATCGGAGCCAGAGTCACCGTTAGCGAGCATCATCAGCGTCTTTGGACCGTATTCGGCGTTGGTGTTTGGAATAGCCGCGCTGCTTTTGCGACCGCTACCCCGGAAGTTTTCGATTATCGCCAGCGCAGCCGGCCTGCTGGGCCTCATCGCAATCATTGTGCCCATGGTCCTGGCCCCCAGCCCAGAATCGTTTATACACGTTTGGATTCCGCTTCCGGCAGGGTTACTGCTCGCAGGAATCTACGTCCTCATCATTTCCCACATAGAGCAGGCCAATCCCGTGTTAGTACTTCGTCAAGACACGAGCAGGCTATCGATGCCCGGCGCGATCACGGCCGCTTTTCTCATTCTTACTGCGGGGCGGCTACTCACTGCCCATGCGTGGCCGTCCCCGGAGGCAATCTTGGTAGGCACCGTCTGTACCCTGGCCACGCTCGCGTTTTATGAGATGAATTGGAAGTACCTGGTTGGCGCTGTGGTCATTATTCAAGCTGCGCAAATGTTTTATTCCGTACTCCCATTCGAGGCATACATGCTCCACGAGGTGCAGCTTGCCGTCAAGGTTGCTTGCATTCTCGAGATTATCCGCGCAGGCACCCGCGAACATCTGCTGAAGCAAGCATCGCGCAGCGAATCCCCGCGCAGCTGCTGAGGAAAAACGTGTAAGCGTGGCTTGTGCCTTCCGGCGGATCTACACCGATCAGATCGATAGCACTACCCGCTCATAGTCTTCTACCAGCACGTTCGGCACTTTGAAATGGTTTCACTCGTCATTTTGGAGGTCCATCCCCACCGACAGCACAAAGCCCTCAACCGAGCGCCCATGCCACTTCGCCCTGACAGATGCTCTAGACACTGCCATCATGCCCAGGCTGGCAATTGTTCACCCATTCGGTACAGATGGTGAGGCAATCATTGGGAGCAGGTGCGCTTTCCACCTATCCTTTGATGTTGCCTCAAATAGCAAAGGATAGATGTCTAAGTTTATAGGTTGGGTACGACATCACAACTTTGCATGCTAACTTATGACGTATGGTGTGACCGAGTGTGACTTATGAGACTTTGCCGTGGCAGGCTGCAACCGAGAATATATCGCGTCGGGCGCAGCTACGTACGCCGCGAAAATACGAGAGCGCCATAGTCCCGCGCATCGCTGACGAGGAATTGCAGCTACGCCCTGAAACGCTTGCAGTCGCGGATCGAGCAACCATCGCGGTGACGCGTTTCGACGCCACACACGCCACAGACCTCATTCCTTTTATCCCACTTTTTGTTGCGCGGTGAAGCCGTCGCATCGAGTAGAATTGAACAACTTACCTCCTCGTCTCGCAAGATATTTGAAGCGGAACTTTCTGGTTCGGGGTCGGCCAATGCAAAGCTGATCGTGGCGAATGTTCGACAGATGCAACGGGTGATTGCAGTTGATACAGCAACAACTGAAACGTTGTTGGCGATGCACAGTGTGCTTCTGCAGGACGCTGCACCGAGGATCGCAGGTCGACTGCGCGAGCAGCCGGTGTGGATCGGTGGACCGGACAACCACCACCCGGGCGGTGCATTGTTCGTTCCGCCGCACCACGATCATGTACCGGAGCTGTTGGCGGATCTGGAGAGGTTCATGTCACGCCGCGACATCCCAGCGTTGGCGCAGGCCGCGATTACACACGCTCAGTTGGAAACCATCCACCCCTTCGCGGACGGAAACGGGAGGACAGGGAGAGTCCTCGTTCATGTGTTGCTGAAAACCCACGGCATCAGTGTCAATGGGTCGGTGCCAATCTCTGCAGGTTTGCTATCCCATATTGATGACTACTTTGCTGCACTGGACGCATACCGGCAAGGTGACGCCGACCAAATCGTCAACCTTTTCGCAGCAAGTGCGCTCGAAGCCGTCGAGTACGGCACGTGGATCGCAGATGAACTGAATACGCTGCTGGATGAGTGGAAGCAACAGTTGGCCGCACGCTCCGATGCCCTTGTATGGAGAGTGCTCCCGTTGTTGTTGCAGCGGCCGGTAATCACCACGCGGATTGTGGTAGAGGAATTAGGAGCGACGCAGACCTCAGCAGGAAATGCGCTCGAAGCACTCGCGCAGGTCGGCATCGTTACCGGAGCACAGCTGGACAGACGCACCCGCGCCTGGCGAGCCCCCGACGTGTTGGATTTGCTCGATGAGTTCGCCGAGCGGAGGCGACGCACTTGAGACGCAGAGCCCAGCGCCGCGATGCCTTCGGCAAGAATCACTTGGTTGACTTTGATGGCAACGGCGACGCTGGCATGCATCGCACTGATCGTGGCAGGACCTGTGCCGAATATTCTGTGGGCCGCGCTGGTGGGCGCAGCCGCTGGCTGCCTGGTACGCATCACCGATAGGAAGAAGCCGTAGCGTAGGGCCAAGAGCTGCGCGCACCAAATCCCCGAATTTCGGTTGGGCGCCGAGACGTTTCCCCAGGTCGCGCGAAGTCGACGCGGGAATTTGGTGCGCGTACAAGAGAAAGAGTGCCAATAGACACAACCCGAATTACCCTAGACATTCAAACTAGCAGGTAAGAAATGTTCTAGATATAAACGGGTGCGTCCTTTGGCACTCACCCCTCAAGACCCCGCCGAAACCCCAAGCGAACCCCTAGTGCCCGCGCTTCTGGTCCAGCGGCTCGCCGTCCTCGAAGTGGGGGCGCAGGTGGTTGTCGAATAGGGACAGGGCAGCGCCGATGGCCATGTGCATGTCCAGGTACTGGTAGGTGCCCAGGCGGCCGCCGAACAGGACGCCGTTCTTGCGGGATTCCTCGGCGGCGAGTTCGCGGTATTTCAGCAGCTTGGCGCGGTCTTCAGGGGTGTTGATCGGGTAGTACACCTCGTCGTCGTCGGTGGCGAAGCGGGAGTACTCCTTCACGATCACCGTCTTGTCCGTTGGGTACTCGGTGCGCTCTGGATGGAAGTGGCGGAACTCGTGGATGCGGGTGTAGGGGACGTCGGCGTCGTTGTAGTTCATCACCGAGGTGCCCTGGAAGTCGCCGGTGTCCAGTACTTCCTGTTCGAAGTCGAGGGTGCGCCAGCCGAGGTGGCCTTCGGCGTAGTCGAAGTAGCGGTCGAGTGGCCCGGTGTAGACCACTGGGATCCCGGTGTACTCGTCGCGGATGTCGAACCAGTCGGTGTCGAGGCGGACGTCGATAAGTTCGTGATCGGCCATGTTCTCGAGCCAGGCGGCGTAGCCGTCGACGGGCAAGCCTTCGTACTTGTCGTTGAAGTAGCGGTTATTGAAGGTGTAGCGAACTGGCAGGCGGGAGATGATTTCCGGCGGTAGTTCGGTGGGATCGGTCTGCCACTGCTTGGCGGTGTAGTGCTTCACAAATGCCTCGTACAGCGGCTTGCCGATCAGCGCGATGCCACGCTCTTCGAGGTTCGTAGCCTCGGCGGGGTCGCGACCCTCGCGCTGTTCTTCGATCAGCTTGCGGGCCTCGTCCGGCGAGTAGTACTTACCGAAGAACTGGTTGATCAGGCCCAGGCCCATTGGGAACTGGTAGGCGGTGCCGTCGTGCATCGCGAAGACGCGGTGCTGGTAGTCGGTAAAGGAGGTGAAGCGATTGACGTACTCCCACACGCGCTCGTTGGAGGTGTGGAAGAGGTGCGCGCCGTACTTGTGCACCTCAATGCCGGTGTCCGGCTCCTTTTCGGAGTAGGCGTTGCCGCCGATGTGGTTGCGCTTCTCCACCACGAGCACCCGCTTACCCAGCTCGCTGGCGGCTTGCTCTGCCACGGTGAGGCCGAAGAATCCGGATCCAACAACAATGAGGTCGTAAGTCATACGGCCATTTTGTCACATTTCTTTTCGACGCCCCTCCGCACGACACGCCAAGCCTCAAGATTCACTTGAGACTTTAACTTGCACTACACTTCACTGGAGTAACCTTTATCCCTATAGCCACAGGAGTTAAAACGTGCAACAGCGGAAGCGCCTGAATGGGCAATCCTCCAGGATGCGCCCTCTGATGGCTGCGGTGGTGTCCGTGGCCCTCGTTGTCGCCGGGGCGTTCGGCGGCAACCACATTGTCCAGGTCCAGTCGGCGGCCCCGGCGCAGATGGACGTCTATAACGCCAGCGAGTCCTTCGCTCGGGGCGCAAACATCACTGTGGATGACGCAGCGGTGCGCACCCAGGGTGAGGAGACCGAGGAGCGTCGTGTGGTCAAGGAGTTCACCCGCGACCGCGAGTTCACGCTGTTTGGCCTGACGTGGAAGGGCGACCGCGACATCGTCGCCTACGTGCGTGCCCAGCGTGCCGACGGCAGCTGGACGGAGTGGTTCGAGATGGATCCGCTCGATGCAGCACCCGGCACCGACACGTTTGGCACCGAGCCGATCTTCGTGGAGCCGACGAAGCGTGTTCAGGTCTCCACGGGCAACGTCGATCTCCTGGAGAACGGCCGCAAGGGCTCGACCGCACCGAATACGGCCACCGACATCCAGGCCGTATTTATCGACGGCGGCACCGGCACCGTCAACGACAACATCAAGCCAGTCGTGGACTCCTACACCTACGGGATGCCAAAGGTCATCACCCGCGCGCAGTGGGGTGCGGGCAAGAACAGCAACCCGACGTACACCGCGCCGGTCACGGCCGCGACGGTCCACCATACCGCTGGTTCCAACAACTACACCGAGGCGCAGGCGCCGGGCATCGTCCGCGGCATCTGGAACTACCACACCTACACCCTGGGCTGGGGCGATGTGGGCTACAACGCCATGGTCGATAAGTACGGCAACATCTACGAGGGCCGGTACGGCGGGCTCGACCGCGCGGTCCAGGGCGCGCACGTGGGTGGCTTCAACCAGAACACCTGGGGCGTGTCCGTGCTGGGCAACTACCAGACCGCGGTGCCGACGCAGGCGTCGCTGCAGGCGCTGGGCGACATCATCGGCTGGAAGGCTGCTGTCTCCGGGTTCGACCCGATGGGTTCGAGCTACCACTACGCTGACTTCGATTTCAAGGGCAGCAAGTACCGCGCCGGCCAGGGCGGGATGTTCCCGAACATCAACGCGCACCGGGACTTCCACTACAACGAGTGCCCAGGTCAGAACTTGTACAACCAGATGGGCACGGTGCGCACCATCGCGAACACGAAGTACCGCGCGCTGAAGAACTCCTCCGAGTTCACCCCACCGGGTGATTACACGGGTCCAGCCACCGACACCACGGTCGGCGACCTGCTCGACGCACTGGGCTCCGGGAAGAAGGAGTCAGGCACCGTCACGAACCCTGACGGAACCACGACCCAGGTGACCAACTCAGGTTCCTCAGACAACATTTCCCTGTCGGGGATTGCCTCGGGTGACGCGGTGGCGATCGCAGCGGCCGTCGGCACCCTGGCTGGCCTGATCTTCCTGTACGCGAAGGCGAACGACCTGCTTCCGGGCGGTATCCAGAACCTCGCAGGTGTGGAGATCGCTCCGGGGCTGACGCTGCAGCAGATCGCCCCGTACATCGAGCCGATGCTGAAGTTCGCTGGCCAGAACGACCTGGCTGCGGTGTGGAAGCAGTTCGAGCCGACGCTCGGCGCCGTCATCGGTGGCGTCGGCGGCGTGGGCGGCAACGACTTCGGCTTCTTCCAGAACGGCATCGCCGTGCGCAACGCGAAGGGCGAAGCGTTCACGATGTTCACGAAGATCGCGAACGCCTGGCTCCAGCAGGGTCTCGACGCCGGCCCGCTCGGCCTGCCGGTCAACTCCGAGCACCCGATTGGCGACGGCCTCTTCCGCGTCGACTTCCAAGGCGGCGACATCACGTACAACCAGCACACCAACACCATCAACATTGGCGTGCACTAGCAACGGCTAGCGGCTAGGCAAGGTTATAGGAACGGCGTACCGCATCTTCCCACGCGGCGACAAGCACTTCGCGAGTCGCCGCGTTTGCCGTATCTTCCCAGGTTGTGGGCGTGCCGAGGGAAAGTGGAGCGTCGAGAAGCCCGGCGCCCATCCCCGCCGCCGAGGCCGCGCCCATGACGGTGGTTTCGATGTTGCCGGGGCGCACGACGCGGGTGCCCAGGATGTCGGCCTGCATCTGCATGAGGAGGTCGTTGGAGGTCATGCCGCCGTCGACGCGCAGCTCGCGCAGTTCGACGCCCATCGCTTCGACGACCTCGCGGGTCTGTAGGCATGTTGCTTCGAGGGCGGCGCGCGCGATGTGGCGGCGGTCCACGAAGCGGGTCAGGCCGGTGATGACGCCGCGGGCGTCCGGGCGCCAGCGCGGCGCGAACAGCCCGGAGAACGCAGGCACGATGACGACACCGCCGCTGTCCTGGACCTCGCTGGCGAGTTTCTCGGATTCGGCGGCGGTGCGCAGGATCCCGAGCTGGTCGCGAAGCCACTGGATGAGCGATCTGCCCACCGCGACGGAGCCCTCCAGGGCGTAGACAACTCAGGCAACTGTGGGTCGGTCATGAACAAAACCTCCTATGGATTGACGTTCACAACCATCCTGGCACTAAGGGAAATGCTGGAATTTGGTGCAGGGTCGAGCGGGGAAGTGACAAAGGACGCATCCCCAAAAGTGCTGGACATTCAAACCTGCAGGTAGATAAAGAGCTATATATATTAGGGTGCGTCTTTTGTCACTGATACCCCGAGCAAGCGCACCAAATTCCGTCCCGCGAGCCGCACCACCTGGGGAAACGCAAAACCCGCCCACCAAACCAAGGAATTTGGTGCGCGGGAGCCAAGAAGTGCAAGGGCTGGGAACTACCAGGCGTTCATCACGTTGAGGATGCGCGGCTTCGTGTACTCGAGCTGCTGGCCGAACTGTTCCCAGTTGTGCAGGCCAACAGGTGTGAACACGGCGGTGTGCTTGACGCCGGTGGCCGTGGCCTTGGCGCTCCACAGGCGTGTGGTGAAGTTCGCGACCATCTCGAGCGCGATACCGGCGGCCTTGTGCTGTGGCAGGTAGCGGTCGTCGCGTGCGGATGGAGTGCCGCTTCCGGCGGAGACGTAGACGTCGCGGCCCCGCAGGTTACCCATGTTCAGGAATGGGTCGTTCTCGTAGCGGCGGGGATCAAAGATGGAGCCCCACATGGCGTTGAGGTTGTAGAGGCCGCCGTCGAGAAGTGCGAGGCGCAGCGCGGTTTGGGCGCCGGGGATGGTGGTGGTGAGGTAGCCGGAGTAGGACAGCACCTGGCGGAACTGCTGCGGGTGCAGCGCGGCGAGGTTGATCGCGGCGGTGCCGCCCATGGACAGGCCGAGGATGGAGTTGTTCGTCGGGGATACGCCGAAGTGGCGCTGCAGGTATGCGGGCAGCTCCTTGGACAGGAAGGTGTCCCACTTGTAGGTGACGGGGCTGTTGAAGTTGTAGGTGGCTGGCGCGTTCCAGTCGGTGTAGAAGGAAGACTGGCCGCCGACCGGCATCACGAGGGTGATGTTGTGGTTGACGAAGGTGCGTGCTGCGTTGACGTCTTGGACCCAGGCGTTGGTGCGTTCGGTGGCGCGGAGGCCGTCGAGCATGTAGAGGCCGGCGTTGCCGCCGCGCTGAGCGGGCTGGATCTGGACGGTGATGTGGCGGCCCATTGCTGGCGACCAGACGGTGCAGCGTTGTACCCAGTAGCCGACGCGGTCCCACTCGCAGGTGCCGGTGGAGTCGGGGCGCAGCCAGTCACGGTTGGCGGCTTGTGCTTGGGGGGCGGCGACGATCATCGACAGCGCGGTCAGGAGCGCTACCACTAGGCCCATGAGTCCGTGGCGGTTCTTCATACAGCGTTTCCCTTTCTCAGCAGTTTGCTACCAAACTACACGGGTACCGCTATGGATACCCAAATCCTCGCCTTGGCTGAGTCGTGCCTGCTCGTCGTCTGTGAGGTAGCTGAGGTAGGTGGAGGGGTCGTCGGAAAGCTGGAGGGTTCGGCCGTTACCCAGCGAGTATTTGATGTTCTTCCAGAAGCGTGCGCGGCTCATTGGTTCGCGGGACGTGGCGAGCAGCTCAGCTATTTCGGGGCTACGGAGTGCGGCGCGGGCTTGGCGCGCTTCGTCTTGGTCGATCCACTCGGGAAGCTTTGAGAGGTCGACGGCCGTGTCCGCGACTTGCCATTCGGCGGCGAGCTGCTTGTCGTGCCCGACGCGCCCTTCGGGATCGCGCGGCATGCGGGCTGCGAGCGGCGTCGCGAGACCGACGGTGTCGAGGACGCGCACGTCGAGCGGCGCGTTCATGCTGGTCATCCCGAGGTTGATCAGGTAGAGCGACAACGGGTAGGCCTGCAGGTCGCTGTCAGCCTCGGGGACGCGGGGGCGCGGGTACCAGGAGTAGAGCTCCGGGTCGCGGCTGATAAGCCCCGGTGCGATCTGCGCAGCACCAGCGTCGCGCGCCTCGATGACAGCGTCTGTGTAGTTCGTCATGAGTTTCGAGCCCAGGAAGTCTTCGGCGTAGCGCGGCGGGTTGTCTGGTTCGCGGTTGACGGCCATCGTCCAGAACTCGCGCTCGTCTACGATGCCCAATTCTTTCGCCGACCTGCTGTGGATGTCTTCGTCGAGCGGGTGTGCACGCACCACAATTATCGACGCCCACACCGCCAACACCAGCGCAACCACCACGTTAAGGCGCGTCAGCGGGGCGGCCATCACCGGCAGCAGCAGCGCGAAGAGCGGCAGCAACCACATGCGCCCGTGCATGAAGTCGCCGCCGACGCGCAGCACGTACAAGATGTGGATCAGCGCGCACCCCACGACGAGCGCCACGATGGCGGCGCGGCGTCCGGTGACGAGGAAGCGTCGTAAAGAAATAAGGAGTACCGCGATGACCAGCAGAAGCGGCAGGTACAGCGCGTAGGGCCCGATGAAGTCCCAGGCGTATCTGGCGCCTTCGGCCCACTCGCTGCCGGAGGCGGACTTGGCCACCGCGGTGTGCGGGGTGATCAGGCCATAGTAGCCCATGCGGAAGATCTGGTAGGCGGCGGGCACGGGCAGCGCGGCCGCCAGGATGCCGAGCGTCTTGCGCGGCGAGTACACCAGCAGGACCAGCCCGGTCAGCCCGCCGTAGAGTGCCAGCTCGGGGCGGACCAGCCAGGACAGTCCGCACCAGAAAGCCAGCCAGTAGCCGACCACGGGGGCGGCGCGGCGCGCGGTGCCGCCCGCCCACTGGACGAGTAGCGCCCACCACGCCGCCAGCCACAGCAGGGACAGGCCCCACTCCAGCCCGGAGGTGGCAAAGTCGCGCGCGGGCGGCAGGGCGAAGTAGACCAAGATGCCCAGCGGCACCACCGGCGCGGTGCGCCAGAACCTGCCCGCAGCGTAGGTGGCCAGCACCGCCGCGACGACAGTGCACAGCAGCGCGAGCCACATCGCGATGGTTTCCAGGCGGGCGTCGCTGACCATCGCGAAGGCGGTGATCAAGTACTGCCACAGCGTGGAGGTGTTCGCCTCCACGCGCTCGCCTGCGTTGAAGACTGGGCCATTGCCGGCCAGCAGGTTGCGCACGGTGCGCAGGACGATGAGGCCGTCGTCAGACATCCAGCGCCTGGTCCACCCGCCCCAAAATGCGAACACGCCCGCAATGGCGCACGACAGCAGCAGCGTCACCCGGGCGTTGATCTTCATTGCGCCAATGTTACTAAGCCAGCACTGGCACCACGTAAACTGCCAGCACAATGCACAGTATCCAGGCCGCGGCCAGCATCTGCAGCACCCGGTCTTCCAGGGCAATCTCGTCCGGCGCGCCGCCGTGACCTCCGTCAACCTTCGCGGCGTAGCGCAGGATCGCGATCACAAACGGCACCATCGAGATCTGGTACCAGACCGCGGCCGCGCCCTCGACCGAGTTGGAAAGCTGGAAGCCCCACAGGGCGTAGCTCATCACGACGGCGGTCGCGGACAGGGTCCACACGAAGCGCAGGTAGGTGGCCGTGTAGCCCTCCAGGGCCTTGCGGATCTTCGCGCCCGTCTCCTGCGCCAGCAGCAGCTCCGCGTAGCGCTTGCCCGACGCCATGAACAGCGAACCGAACGCCGCGACCAGCAGGAACCACTGCGACAGGTCAATGTTCGCCGCCACGCCACCGGCCATCGTGCGCAGCATGAACCCGGAGGACACCAGCGCGATGTCAATGACCGGGATGTGCTTCCAGCCGAAGCAGTAGCCGAGCTGCAGCGCAATATAGATGCCAATCACGAGGGCGAGGGCGAAGCCGTCCGTCGCTAAGAAGGAGAGGCCAAGCGCTGCGACGATGAGCACCACCGCCATCGCGTAGGCCAGGTTGATCGGCAGCATGCCCGAGGCGATCGGGCGGAAGCGCTTCGTCGGGTGCTCGCGGTCGCTCTCCACGTCGCGGGCATCGTTGACAAGGTAGATCGAGGAGGCGCCGAAGCAGAACACCACGAACGCCAACAGCACGTCCAGCGCGGTGCGGGACGTCCAGGCCTCCGTCCCAGCGGCCAGTGGAGCCGCCAGCACCAGGACGTTCTTCACCCACTGCTTCGGGCGAAGGCCCTTCACCATGGCGTCGGGAAGGTTCTTCGGCGGGACGCGTACCTGCTGGTAGTCCACGCCCTCGGTGTGGGGCTCCGGCTTCAAAAAGGGTTCGTGCGGTTGCGTGTTGCTCACTTCAGCTGCCTTTCCACCTTGATCGTCGCTTTGGCGCACCCGGCGCCGAGCAAAGCACCGACAATAGTATCCGTCGGGTAGTGGACGCCAAGGAGGTTGCGGGAGAACATCATCACAGGCACGAGCAGCAGCGGCCACTTCTTGCCCGTGATGTCCATCAGGTGCACCGCGGCCGCGCCCGTGTTCGTCGCATGCGAGCTCGGGAACGAGAGCTTGGAGGGGGTGGCCACGCCAATGTTCACGCGGGGGTCGTGCGGCCTTGGGCGCCGCACAATCCGCTTGATGACGACGCTCGCCGCGTGCGCCACGAAAGTGCCCACGCCCAGCGCCAGCCACTTCGAGCGCCTCTTCTTATCGACGCCCGCCCCGAGCCCCGCGACGGCCAACCAGCCAAGGTCGTGCTCGCCGAAGTGGCTCAAGCCCCTGGCCGCCTTGACGGCTGCCGGGGTGTACGCCGCGTTCTGGATCGCGACGAGGATATCAGCCTCACGCTTGCTCATCGAACACCTTCCCCCAGTTCTCAGCGCTGGTCAGCGCCGGTTTCGCGCTCTGGTACTGCTGGCGCAGTTCCTGCCAGCGCTCCTTGATTTCTTCCTGTAGCGCTTTGGTTTCGCGCAGCAGGTCGTCGGCAAGCGCCTTGTTGCGCTTGCGGAACGCCACACCCGTGCCACCTGCCGTGGCCACCGTCGCCGAGTCGAGGCGGGCCAGCGTAAACCAGCGGGCCTCCTCCGCGGTGAGGTTCAGCTGCGGCGCCTCCCAGTGCTCCTGGTTCTCCTGGGTGAACTGGTGGCGCAGCGCCTTGACCGCCCACGGGATCTTCTTCAGCTTGGCCAGGCGCCCGCCGATGTTCTTGGTGGGTACGCCCGGCGCGCCCGTCGGCGCTGGCAGCTCCGTTGCGGAGGAGACGACCTTGGCGTCGTCGTAGTTGGCGCGGATCTTCTGGATGCGCGGCAGCGAGGTCTCGAGGATGTCGAACAGCTGGTCCGGGCCTGCGAGGAAGTCCTTCATGGCCTCCAGCTGGATGGCCATGGTGGAGTACTCCATGCACATGATGTGCTTGTAGGTGGACTTCAGCATGTTCTTCAGCATCGCGTCCGGGGTCTCCGGGCCGTACAGGGAGGCGACGATGAGGCGGTTACGCATGTGGAAGTACGCCTGCCAATCGATGGCATCGTCCTTATCTGCCCAGGCCATGTGCCAGATTGCCACGCCCGGCCACGTCACCGTGGGGAAGCCGGCCTGCTTGGCGCGCAGGGCGTATTCGTTGTCGTCCCACTTGATGAACAGCGGCATCGGAAGGCCGAGCTTCTCCGCGACGACGCGTGGGAAGAGGTTCATCCACCAGCCGTTGTAGTCCACATCGACGCGGCGGTGCAGGGCACGCGACGTCGTCTTGCGAGGGTCCAGCTCTTCTTCCTCAGTGCCGAGGTAGCCCAGCGGGTACTTGGCAAAGTCGTGGTCGTACACCGCGTGCTCCGCGGCGCGGAACATGAACACATCCTTATCGACGGCCTCTCCCGTCGTCCGCAGCTGCGACCGGTCCTGCAGGTTCAGCATCTGGCCGCCGACCAGGATCGGGGCCTTCGCGTAGCGGGCGGCCTGCACCGCGCGCAGGATCGAATCCGGCTCGATCGCGATGTCGTCGTCCATATAGAGGATGTATGGGGCGTCCGTGGTGCGCAGCGCCTCGTACATGATGCGGCCGTAGCCGCCCGAGCCGCCCAGGTTGCCCTGACGGAAGATCTGCAGCTTACCCTGCAGGTTCTTCTCCGCTTCCTTGAAGTCCGGCAGGTCCGACGGGTGCTGGTCGCCCTGGTCGGGCATCAGCACATCGGAGATCGATTCGAGCACGAACGGGTCCTCTGCCAGCGCGTGCAGGGCGTTGACGGCGTCGCGAGGCCTATTGAACGTCGGGATGCCCACCGCGACCTGCTTCGGCTCCGGGCCGGTTTTGCTGCCGTCCGGCACCGTCTGCGCTTCCGGCTCCTTGTCGGAGAACCAACCCGCGTTGCGGATCGTCGTGTCCGTTTCCGCCGTGACGTCGAACCACAGCCAGCCGCCGTCCTCGAAGTTGCGCAGCGGCAGCACTACCTCCAGCACGCCGTCGCTGGCCTCAGCGTTTTGCACAGCGATGCGTTTGCCGTCGTGCTTCGAGCGGTAAATGGAGACAGTCGCCTGCCCCTCAACCTCCATCGCCAGCACAACGTTTTCCAGCTGCGACCAGCGCCGCCAATAGGATGCCGGGAACGCATTGAAGTACGTCTCGAAGGAAACTTCCTCCCCGGCGGGGATGGATACGCTCGTCCGGTCCGCCCACGTCAAGCGCTGCTTGTTCTGCTCTGCCTCGATGAGGTACAGCATGCGGACGTCGTGCGGTTCGCCCTTCTTCGGCATCAGCACTCGCTGAAGGACTTCTACTGCAGTCGTGGTTTCCACAGGTCTCACTTTCGGTGCCTAGTTAGAGTTTCGCCCTAAGCGTAGTGCGTTCGCGGGCGCCGGTGCATGTTCGGCGCTCTCATATGTGGGTGCACATGAAAAATCTGGCGGGCACCAACCCCCTCGTCGGTGCCCGCCAGTTCGCGTTCGCTCTGTGTTAGTTGTTAGTTCGATGCGCGGTCGATCGCCTCAAGGATCGTGCGCGTATCGTACGTGAGCAAGTATTTGAGGAACTTCATGACACTCTCCCTTCGGTTTCATTTACTTTGTTGACCGTTTGTTAACTTGCTGTTTACTTTAAAGAATTAGTGGGTGAAAGTCAAGCATTTATTTTCACCCACTATCTCGCTTTTCCGTTTACGCAGTTCAGGGTGACTTTTCGACGCCCCCACCGTTACCCCTGTGACTGGTGTGAAACTGTGCTAGGTTGCAACCATGAACCGCAAAGCTCTCGGAGCCCTCGCCGCCTACTGCTGCGTCGTCATTGCGTTAACAATGTGTAAAGCGTTCTTCCGCATCGGCTACCTCTGGGCCCCAGCAAACCAACGCCGCCGCGGACTCTCGCTACAGCCCCTCGCCGAGCTTCACGACGCCCAATCCTGGTTCGCGCCCCTCTTCGGCTACGGCGGCAACATCGCCTTCTTCATCCCCGTCGGCGTGCTCGCATACGTTGCCTTCCGCGACGCCCGCTGGGCCGTGCTGTTCGGGTTCGGGCTGAGCCTGGCCGTCGAAACGGGACAATACATCTTCTCGCTCGGCTACTCAGATATCGACGACCTCCTCATGAACACCGTGGGCACCCTGGTGGGCGTCGGCATCGCCCGCGCATGCGGCCCGCGGCTGCACACCTTCTGGATCATGCTCGGCTACGTCGTGCCACTGTGCTTCCTCGGCCTCGTACTCGCCGGCGAGCGACTCGGCGACCCCTCCAAGGTCACCGAAGTCTACTGACATGCACTAGCCTTGCAACCTATGGATTTCTTGATTGGCGGGGCAGGAATTTTGCTCTCAGCGTTTGCTGTCATGTTCATCTCAGGCTCGACAGGCGCTATCATCGCGGCCGCCTGCGCGATCGTGGGAGTGGTGTTCCTTATTAAAGGTGCGCAGCGCTAGCGCCTCCGCACCAGCTGGACCGCGCTCAACAACACCACCAGGCCGATGGGAATGAGGAACATAAAGAGGTTGATGATCGGCAGGGACATCTCCGCCCGATACTCTTCCCACCGCGCCACCGCCATCGACCCCCACCCGACCACCAGGCACACCGCGGCTAACCACACCGTCACAACTGCCCTTCTGTAGCCGCGCCCCCACGCAGCTTGCGTGAACCAGACCGCATCGCCCAGCGCAAGCAGCGCCGCCGATGCCTCCACGATGCCGCACACCATGGTCATAGTCATGAATTCCACGGAGCTACCGAGCAGGATCTGCGTACCGATCGCCAGCGCGAGGCACACAACCATCGCCGTCGCGTAGGTCCGGAGAATGCTTCGAGGTTCCATGTGCACATGGTACAGAGGTTTGCCGTCCTGCCCTTTTGAAAAAGTTCCCAGTTCATCCGCAATTCGGGGAACGATCCCGCCCATCAGCCTAGATTTCGCTGCGTTTCCCCAGGTCGCCGCACCAGAAATCCAAAATCGTTCCCGGACTTGGGAACTTTTTCAGTGGCCGCCATACGCGAACAGCACGTCAATCCCTCCGCTACGGACCCAACGCCCCAATCGGCGCAACAATCACCCCGTCCGCACGCCTGTGGACCGGACCCCCTGAGGTCACGATGAGCAAAACTGTTTCCTGTTCAAGCTGATCCGCAAACCGTTTAAGCGTATCTGCGGCGTGGTCAAGAATCTCTGGCGTATAGCCAAGCTTCACTTCGACGAGTAGATCAACATCGTCAAAGCTGACTACAGCATCCACTTCGAGCTTGGTATTCAGCCTTGCGTGGTACACCGTCTTGCCAGTCAACGCGCGTAGTTCGTGCACAACGAGCGACTCAAACAGTTGCCCAAAATAGCGGGGATCCTGCACCAGATGATGTGGGCCTCGCTCAAGAACAGCCATGGCGAACGAAGGGTCAGCGAGGTGACGCTTGGGAGACTTTCGCAACGTTGCTTTTGACCTCAGGTGAGTCGACCAGGCTGGTTGATCCACGGAGACGAAAATCCGAGAAAGTGCGTCAAGGTAGTCACGCGCTGTATCGCGACTCACTTCGACGTCGGTTGCAATCGTCTGTAGGTTAAGCTCTGTCGCGACGGCTCTTGCAATAGAGCGCAAAACTCTACGAACCCGTTCCGAGTCGCGAGTCACATCCCCAACCGTGTGAATGTCTACGCCCGCAACTGTTTGCATGTAGTCGCGGACGTTTTGAATGGCATCTTCCAAAGAAAGATCCACGTTGTAGGGCAGGCCACCACGACACATCCGATTCGCTAAATCCGCAAATGCGAGTGGCGGAGTTGCAAAAGCAGGAGACTTGCCAGCAACGACGTCCCGCAAAGATACCGAGCCATCCGATTCGCCCGATTCAAATAGCGTCATGGTCGACATCGTCAATCGCGCAAATCTACCTGCCCCGGAGTGGCGAGTCGCGTTCACCCCAGGCGCTGTCGAGCCTGTGAAAATGAACTGCCCTTTCGCTTTGCGTCGATCAATTTCGTGTCGCGCAAAATCCCACAGGCGAGGATGCAGTTGCCACTCGTCGACAAGGCGAGGTGCCTCCCCATCGAGCAGCAACCGTGGATCGGTAGCCATCGCCAATGGGACGCTGGGATCGGTTTCAACATTCAAAATGCTTCCCGCTTGTCGGCTTGCCGTCTCTGTTTTCCCGCAGCCTTTTGGTCCCTGGATGAGCACCCCACCTTGCCGCCGAAGCGCTGCCTCTAATTGAGCGTCCGCAATGCGGGCAATATACGAATCCACCATGAGGATAAATCATAGCCATGAACTGCCTATTCCGCACTTTGAAATGGTTTCACTCGTCATTTTGAAATACTTTTACTCGGCAGTTTGGAATGGTTTTACTCGCCACTTTGAAATCCACTCCTACCAAAACCGAAAATCTGCTACAGCCTTGCCTCTGGCCTGGAATACGAGACACGTTGTGCGGTCCCGCTGCCGGGATAGCCGCGCGTAAATCCGCTAACGCCACCGAAGCCATTCCTATCCGCTCGACTGAGAGAGGCTTCATGGCTACGTCTCCATCCTCGGCAGCTCAGGCTGCAGAAAATCGGCCGCTGTCCATTATGTTTGCGGCGGCGCTTGCTGCGTTTATCGCTACGTTTAATGAAACGTTCCTCAACGTCGGCTTCACCAACATCATGGCCGACTTCAACATTGGCGTCTCGACTGTCCAGTGGCTCGCCACGGCATACATGCTGGGCGCGGCCGTCATGACGCCCACCACGGGCTTCGTCTCCGATGGCGACGTGCTCGACGTCATCGGCGACTCCGTCCCGGCGCTCACCACACCGTATGCGCTGCTCGCGCACAACGACTCGACGGAGTTCGGTACCGACGTCGCCGTAGTCCTCGACCGGCCAATCGTCTCCATCGCGACCAAGTCCGTCATCACGGTCAACGTCAACAACGACCTCGGGCACATCTCCTCCGTCCTCGCCGATAAACACCTAAAGAAGGCGCTGGTTGTGGCGGATGACGGCACCGTCGTGGGCATCATCAACCGCTACCTCGTATCGACGTTCGTCGACCCGGTCCCGAGCGCCTAGACAAGGATTGCCCATTAGGCAAGGCATACCTTAGAGTGGTCACGTTGGGTCAGGGAGACCTAACGCGAAATTCTTTAACCACCTACGAAAGGTGCAACC
>NZ_JBSZCG010000118.1:0-9635 GCF_054166365.1 Corynebacterium sp. UMB8791
GTGGGACTGATAGGTAAACTCAATTCGCCAGCGGATTTGAAGTCGTTGGCGCCTGGGGAATTATCAGATCTCGCTGATGAAGTACGCCAGTTTTTAATTGAGAAGGTGTCAGCAACGGGAGGTCACCTGGGGCCGAACCTCGGCGTTGTCGAGTTGACAATTGCACTGCATTACGTATTCGACTCGCCAACGGAACCGGTCGTTTTTGATACCTCTCACCAGTCGTACGTGCATAAAATTCTGACCGGGCGTGCTGGTCAGTTTGATTCCTTGCGTCAGAAAGACGGTCTTTCTGGCTATACCTCGCGCTCGGAGTCGGAACATGATTGGACTGAGTCATCGCACGCGAGTGCTTCGCTTTCAATTGCAGATGGCTTAGCGAAAGCCAAGTACATTCAGGGCAAGGGCGACGAAAATGTTGTCGCCGTCGTCGGTGACGGTGCACTGACAGGTGGGATGTGCTGGGAAGCGCTGAACAACATTGCAGCCGCAGAACGCAACGTAGTCATAGTCGTAAATGACAATGGTCGCTCGTATTCGCCAACTATTGGTGGTTTTGCGAACAACCTGACTCGCCTTCGTGATCAGCTCGCAGCTTTGCGCATGAAACCCGGCTACGACGACGTAATGGAATCCGGTAAGAAGACCCTCAAGTCGATGGGTTGGGTCGGAGAACGGACGTTTGAAGCGCTTCATGCGCTGAAAGAAGGAGTGAAGGCCCAGGTTATCCCAACAGAGATGTTCCCGGAGCTGGGGATGAAGTACGTTGGGCCAGTAGAAGGTCACGACCTCACGGCGTTGCTAAGCGCTTTCGAGTACGCGAAGACCTACGAGGGGCCCTTGATTGTGCACGTTGTGACTGAGAAAGGCCACGGCTTCGCCCCCGCAGTTAACAACATCGCCGACCAAATGCACTCCACTGGTGCGATTGACCCTGTTACAGGAGAAACTCTGAAGAAGTCCAAGCCAGGGTGGACATCAATTTTCACCGAGGAACTTCTCGACGCCGCTAGGACTCGACGTGACATTGTCGCAATCACGGCCGCTATGGCTGGGCCGACAGGCCTTGCACCGTTCGCAGAGGAATTCCCTGATAGATTTTTTGATGTCGGTATTGCGGAGCAGCATGCGATTGCCTCTGCCAGCGGGCTTGCTCTCGGGGGACTGCACCCCGTTGTCGCGGTCTACTCCACATTTTTGAACCGAGCTTTCGATCAGCTCCTGATGGACGCAGCACTTATCAAGCAGCCGTTGACTGTAGTGCTCGATAGAGCGGGCGTCACTGGTACGGACGGCGCAAGCCACAACGGCGTGTGGGATATGGCGCTGACGTCAATCGTCCCAAATATTCGTGTCGCGGCGCCTCGGGATCCGCAGCAGCTAAGGGAACTGTTTAGGGAAGCTCTGACTGTTAAGGACGGGCCAACTGTCGTCCGCTTCCCTAAGGGGAACGTCGGCGAGAACCGAGCAGCTATTAAGCGGCTTCCAGGAGGCGTCGATATTCTTCGAGAGCCATCATCGACTGCGCAGAATGATGAAAGTGACCAGACAGTTGATGTGTTGATTGTTGCAGTGGGAGTTTTTGCGGATTCGGCACTACGGGTCGCTGAACGATTGGAATCGGACAATGTTCGAGTTACCCTGGTAGATCCTCGTTGGGTTGTGCCTGTTTCCCCTGATATTCTCGAGCTTGCGGTTGGGTCCGACCTTGTCGTGGTGTATGAAGACGGGATCGTGCATGGAGGCGTTGGTTCAGCAATTGCAGAAGCGTTGTCCTACGCTGAAATCGACACACCGCTGCGGCATATTGCATTTCCTCAGGTGTTCCCAGAGCACGCTTCCCGGGAACAGATCTTTGAAGAATTCGGTATGGACGAGTCAGCTGCGACGAAAAAGATTCGCGAGTGGGTACGCGGCCTTGAGGACCGCGATCAATAAGGCACTCGCTGCCTAGCGGCGAGGTTCCGGCTGTTCCGCCACGAAAATAGGTGCTAGGAAGTCTATTTGCCATTCGCGCAGTCCCATCTGCTTGAGCAGGGGACGGGTGTATTCCATTGGCCAATCTAGACGTTCGTGGAAGGCGGTCCATATGGTCCGTTCGAGGACCTTGTTCGTCAAAATCAGCTCTTTGCGGATCTTAAGAGTCTCGGCGATTTCGGCGACCCGATTGTTTATGTTTTGTCGCGTACGTAGCGCCACTTTGTTGTGCCTTGTCCACTCCCAAATGCTTTTCCTAGTAGGTAAGCGAAGTTGTTCCCTCAGTGCGGTTTCAAATGGGGATAACAGCGCATCATGGATTGTCTCGAGCCAGAAGTATGGATAGGTGGTGAGCGCATGGGTTGCACCGTCAAACGCCAGCAATTCGTCAACGGTCGTTGGGCGGGACTGAGCCAGTGGTACCAGCATCTTGTTCGGAAGTACTAATCCCGGAGCTATGTCTTGGTCGTAGGCAAAACAATCGCGAGCATCCCAAAGCCACTTCGTCAAAGTGAGCTCGAGATCCGACAATTTGTCCGAAACCTGGGGTATATCGAGCCAAGAATGTTTCTTTACCCCCGGGTTTGAACGCGTAGCTACCAAATGAGCAAATTCTTGATTCGCGTATTCAAGTTTGCCTTGCATATCGAGGAGGTGTACTAAGGCCTGTTCAAGGTGGGGCAGGTAAATAACGTCCTGCGCTGCGTACTCGAGCATTGAGTCGGTCAGTGGTGTCTGTGACCAATCGGCATCGCCGTGCTGCTTGGGAAGTGAGACTTGGCAAAACTCCTTTACCAACACGCCAAGTTTGGTTGCTGGGTAGCCTGCAAATCGTGCTGCAAGTTCGGTATCGAAAATAGTGGACGGGCGTAATCCTAATTGCGCGAGACACGGTAGATCCTCTCTCGCCGCGTGTATTACCCACTCCTGATCATTGCAGACTGGTGCAAAGTACTGTTCGAACTCGTCTCGATAGTGCTCAGGGGCAATGAGGAACGTTCCCGCGTCTTTGCGGTAGATCTGTACGAGGAATGCTCGGTCATCGTAGCGGTACGCGCCGGCTCGTTCGGTATCGATACAAAAAGGACCAAGTCCTTCGGCTAATCGATCAGCTACCTCGGCAAACTGCGATGGATGATCGACAAAGGTGTAGGACAAATTCACTTCCATGCGTACACATACTAATGCTACGAAATGGTTCGCACACCTTCGGGTGGCAGACCCGCCACTAAACTGAGGACATTTGCAAACGCTTCCACATGTGATGACAGATCAATTCCTTCAGCTGTCCAAGATGCGCGCATCTCCAATTGGTACGCCCGCGGAGGGCCGCCAATCTCCCCGTAGCGGACGGAAGCTGTGGAGGTTACCGTACCTCCAAGGTTGGTAAACCCGGCCCCATTGCCATCGAGCGACTCGTTAAGCCACTGCCATGCCACATCGGGGAGAAGTGGATCCGCCGCGACAGCATCGTCCATATCTGCCTGGATATAGGCGACTAGTCGCATTGAACCCTCCCAGGCCTCTTCGGCGTCGGGGGAATGAAGCAGGATGAGGCGACCGAACGCGTCACCTTGGTCTGGCTTGGTCTGGATAACCTCAAGCCCAACGGCGTGGCTAAACGGTGCAGGCCGCTGAGGAGGCCGAATGGTACCGATGGAGATTTCTGGGCGCACTTGAGCCTTATGCATCGATTCGACCGCTGCGGTGAACTCCGCAGGAGTCGACGCGCTCTCGCTTGGGGAGGTGGTATCCGAGTTCATCACGCCAACCAAGCTAATGAGGATGCGGCTTTGAGGGGGCGAGGCGCGCCGTATATTGGTTGGCAAGATTCAGCGTTTGCAGCGAAGTGTACACTGAACTAGTACTTTCGTTTGATGTATGTTTTTATAGCGACGGTTGGTCGCCTTGGCATCCAACGTGTTTCCGTGAATCTCAGAAGGAGAGTTTAAATGGCGAAGCTTGACTACGAAAAGCTGAACGCAACCCAGCGCTACCTGCAGTACGCGGTATTTCGTGCGATCCCAGGTGCACTTGGTACCGAGCGCGACGAAGTTATCGCAGAAGCGGAAAAGTTCTTTGAGCAGCTCAAAGAGGAAGGGAAAGTTGTCGTACGTGGTATCTATGACAACACTGGTATTCGGGCTGACGCGGACTTCATGATCTGGTGGCATGCGGAGGAATTCGAGTACATCCAGGATGCACTCGCGCGATTCCGCCGTGACACCGCGTTCGGTCAGCTGTTGGAGGTTTCGTGGCTCGGTAATGGAATTCACCGCCCTGCGGAGTTCAACAAGTCGCATCTTCCGAGCTTCATCATGGGGGAGGATCCGAAGGACTGGATTACGGTGTACCCATTCGTTCGTTCATACGACTGGTACGTAATGGAGCCTGAGAAGCGTCGCAAGATCCTAATGGAGCATGGCATGGCAGCACGCGACTATGCAGACGTTCGTGCCAACACCGTCGAGGCCTTTGTCCTTGGCGACTATGAGTGGATGCTTTCGTTCGAGGCGGACACGCTGGAGCGTATTGAGTCACTTATGAAGACGATGCGCTACACAGAAGCGCGCCTTCACGTCCGAGAAGAAATCCCGTTCCAGACCGGTCGCCGCGTCGCAAGCATTGCTGACGTCATAAAGGTTCTGCCGTAGCTGGCATTGCGAAATCAAAAACTCCCTCAGCGCATCTCGGCGCTGGGGGAGTTCTTTAATCGTCCTTTCTTGGGGCATCAAACTTCAGAGAAATTGAATTGATGCAGTATCTCTGATCGGTTGGTGTGTTGAAACCCTCACCCTCGAATACATGCCCCAGGTGGGAATGGCATTGAGCGCAAAGCACCTCAGTTCTTACCATTCCGAGAGAGTAATCGGCTCGCTTGATGACGGCGGCTTCGCTATCAGGAGCGTAGAACGCTGGCCACCCGCAGTGGGCGTCGAACTTCGTTGTAGAGCGGAACAACTCTGCGCCGCATGCACGGCACACGTAGATGCCTTCTTCGAAATGGTCGGTGTACTCACCAACTCCAGGTGCTTCGGTGCCGGCTTGCCGAAGTACACGGAATTCCTCAGGGGCGAGGTGAGCTTTCCACTCTGCTTCCGTCATCTGCTGAAAACGATTCTCTGTCATGAGGGTCTCTTTCGCCTTTCTTTGTTGTGAACACTGTTGTGAGTACCCAGGTGGCCGTCGATACGATGAACACAGCCCAACCCAATGTGGGGAGGAATGTAGTAATCCAGTTCCCGATGAGAGGGTTTCGAAGTGTCGTCCATTGTAACGGTGCAAGGCAGAAAAATAGTCCGATCCAGGGGCCGCTGGTGTGCATTGGGCTTCGTGCTGAAAGTACAGTGAAAGCCGCCGGGAAGAGCATCATCGAGTAGTAAGCCTGGCCGAGGGACGAGAGCAAACATACACCCGCGAGTAACACCGTGGAGCTAAACGTGAGCCATAGGAGCTCGTCTGACCAGCGCCAGCGGGCAAGCCCTAGGACCGCTATAGCGACAGTGATGCCGAAAAAGACGAATAGTGCGTCGTAGAACTGCGCTGGAAGTCCAAAGTAAGTCGTGAAGCCGGCAAGCGATGAATTGGCATAGTCGCGGGTGATCTTTAGGTAGGGGACGACGACATCGATGTAATCGCGGGCGCCCGGTGTCATTGGCCATGCGACAACGTTGAAGAGCACGGGAACTAGGACACTCGGTACGACGCAACGCCAGCGGAGTTGCATGAGTGGCAACACCACCAAGGGGGCAAACATCGGCTTGACCAGTATGGCGAGGCCTAGGCAGACGCCGGCTAACACAAAGCGCCTGTGAGTATAGCTATAGAGGAATACGGTAAAGAGGAGCAGCAATACACCATTGATGTTCGAAAAGACGAGTGTGTTCACAACTGACTCGGTGCAGAAACTGAGCACGATGCTGATAGGTAGCATCGGGTGGCTCAGCGGTTTTCTACTGAGCTTCGTGAGGATTCCAAGTGCCGCAAGAATGGCGGCGGTGTTTACTAAAACAAAGAGTGGACGGATCAGCGAGGCGTCGTCAAACAGGCCCAAAGGTGAGAGCAGTAGCGTAGCTCCAGGATTGTAAAGATAGTGCGGATCGACGTGGTGATACACCTCGTTGTAGACGGGGACGCGCTCGACGAAGCGACGGGTGGCAGCCCACACGGTGGTGAAGTCGTCGGTCTGGGAGCCGTGCCTTGCAAGAACGGCAACGCGGTGGATGATGAGCAGAAGTGCCAGTGGCCAGGCAGCTGCGTTAGCGGCGGTTTGTAGCGTGCGCGTTGCCGCTGTGGTGTGCGAGCCATTCTGTGGGGCAGGAGCGGTCCAGATGTTGTTCAGGCGCTGCGCCCAGGCGGGGGGAGTGTCTTGTGCGTTTGTCACTTGCATAACAGTACCGAATGCAGTTACCCCTCGTGGGAAGCAGCAGTGCCCCACAGACGGTAGCGCACGAACATCGTCGAGTCCTCGCTCACCCGCACGTCTTCGAGCTCGAGCGGGGTGGCATAGTCTCCACCTCCGCCGAAGAGGGGCTTTTCTACCTTGCCTTGCAACGTAGGGTCGATGGTCAGGTGCAAAATGTCACCGAGCCCAGCAGTCAGGAGCATGTCGTAGAGTCCAGGTCCGCCCTCGCAAACGATGCGGTTAAAGCCCTGGGCGTGCAGGGCATCGATAATTGAGCGTGCAGTGCCATCGCCAGTGGACAGAATGCGGCCGCCCGCGTGCAGGAGTGCTTCTCGACGCTCGGCGAGCTCCGGATCGTCGACGTGGTGCTCCGGAGCGAGGAAAAGCGGAGGCACCTCCGTGTCGTAAAACAACTGTGTGTCCACGTCAAACTCGAAGCTTTCGGTGATGATCGCAAGCGGTGGGACCTCCGCCTGCCCGCGGGACCGACGTTCGGCCTTGTCCTCGTCGGTGCACTTGACTCCGAAGTAGTTTTCCGCCCGCGCGGTGCCTCCACCGACTAAGACAGCGTCGGACCACACACGCAGCAGGTTGAGCAGCGCGGCATCGATGGCGTTGCCAAGGGAGCGGGAGGTGCCATCGAGAGATGCCGCGCCGGAAAGTGTCATGACCGCAAGCAGACGCAGTTCCGGGACTGAAGCGGGCAGCACAGTGCCCAGCAATTCAGCTGGTTCGAAAGTGCGGCTCGCGTCTATCATGGCGTCAAGCGTACACATCTGACTGCCAGGATTTTAAAAGGAGACAGCACGTGCTCGATCGTTTTCCGCTCGTGGAAGAGGCGCAGCGGGTATGGATAGGTGGCGAACACCCTGACCGGCTCTTCGCAGCGCTCTTTGACTCAGACGTGGCAGATGCCGACTGGAAACAGCAGGTCTGCGTACTTGCAGACGCGGTGTTTGGTGAGACCGTCTACCGTGAAATCGATGCGTTTGAAGCGATGTTCAACGCCGTGACCGACGCAACGTGGAAGGCACGTGAGCGCTGCCTCGGTGAGCACAACGAGGAATGGCTTCGGCTGTTGCCGGAATGGGCAAGGCAGTCTCGCACTGCAGAGTTCGCGCTCATCCTTATCGAGCTGCAACTCCATCGCTTCAACTTCGACCACGATGGCATCCGGCGCGTACTCGATATGGCGAACGATGCGCCCCTGCGCTTCCACAACCTGTCGGTGACCGTCAACCTCAACCAGGTTTTTCTCACCTTCGCCAGGCTGCTCTCGGGTCGTAGGATTGACCCGCAGCACGTCTTCGACGCCGTGGGAGCCCCACCCAGCGACGGGAACGAGCATGCCGTTTCTCAGCTGGAACAAGTGCCACTGAAGCTCAAACATCTCATGCTCCACGGGTTGTGGCTCTACCCAGACACCGAGTATGGGGAGCAAATACTCGCCTTCTCTGAGGCAATCTTGCGCTATCACTCGCCAAACGACTACATCGCGCACTACCGGCGTGCCGAGGGATACCGCCGCATGGCAGCCATCGAAGCAGCACCACGCTCCGACGTGTTCTCGGGACACACGGTTCGTTCCCGGGACGACTTTTACGCCGAGGCACTTCACTCTGTGCAGATGGCCATTAAGAACCTACCCGCGGATGCCACAGCGCTGCACGGGGAGTTCGTCTCCTACCGGATGATGATTGCCACCGAACGGCAGGTACAAAACTCCATTCAAGGACGTGTAGATGCAGAGCTTGCGCACGTCGGCGCCGAAGTAGAGCGGATGTCGGAGAGGATTGAAGCAGAGTCACGCAACAGTCTCTTACGGAGCATAGAGATTCTGTCTGTCTTCCTCGCTGTCATTGGGGTGCTGTCTTTCAACATCTCGCTCGCAGGGCTAGAACAGATTGGCACCTTTGAACGCTTCGGCCTGATCCTTACCGCCGGGGTCATCCTGGGCGCATTCTCCTGGATGGTGCACGTGGCGGTCTACCGCCATACGCACGCCGAACCGGTGGTGATGAAAACGCGACGGAAACAAATACGAGAGCTGCAGCAGCGAATTGCAGCGCTTGAGGAAAGGACGAAAATTGGCTGTGACGGATAAAGGCTGCGAATACGTCGCCGACGAGCGCAGCATCGAGCCAGGTACATACGAGATCACCGAATATGCGCCAGCTAAACACGCTGTCGTCGACTACCTGCGTGCACGCCTCACAGCGGTGCTCGGGCGCTGGCCGGGGCGCCCCACTCTCATGCTCTCCGGCGGCGTCGACTCGATCCTCATCGCCGCGGTGCTCGCCCAACTGCGTACCGACGTCCTCGCGGTGACGTTCAGTCAAGACTCCTCGCAACAGGCAGCGGAGGAGACCAAGGTGGCGAGTGAGGTGGCCCGCGCACTCGGCTTCGAGCATCACGTCGTCGCCCCACGCGGGGAAGCGCTGGAGACGCTGCTCAAGGAAACCATCGAGCGCCTCGACACCGTGGAACCTTGGGAAGTGCTCTCTGGGGCCATTTTGGTAGCCATCGACACGTACAGGCAGGAGTATCATGCCGACGGCGCACTCATCACAGGGGCAGGTGCGGACGCACTGTTTCTCGGCGGAAAAACCATCGATACAGCAGCCAACAATTACCTCCAACTGTGGGATGACCAGGTACGCCGAGGGATCAAGGCAAACTTCACCAGGCAACGTTTCATCCCGGACTTCTACGAGCGCCTCATCGCAGACCCCGAGCGCCACATTCAGGTTTGGCAGACACACGAGGCAGTCGATCTCGCACTGCGCATCCACCCACGAGTCATCCGTGGGGCCGACATCGCACAAGACAAGGCGCTCTTCCGTCGCATCGCTGCAGACATGGGAATCAGTCCGGAACTCGTGCAGACCACGAAAAACCCGATGCAAGTCTCATCAGGAGGCGTAGACGCCATTGTCACGCTCGTACGGGAACAGCTGACGCGCCGGGCGGGGGAGAAGACGTACTCCGACCCGATGAGGGAACCGTTGGAGTTTACGGTGGCTCGCATGTTCCTCGAACAGCTGAAAACCCAGGCGCGCGGTGAGTAGGAGGCCCCCGTCCCTAGATATATGTGGGCCAAGGCACACTGAAACCGCGGCGTCCAACCGATATGAGAAAACTCACGCCCTCGGGAATCCCGAGGGCGTGAGCCTATGTGGAGCGGATGACGAGACTCGAACTCGCGACCCTCACCTTGGCAAGGTGATGCGCTACCAACTGCGCTACATCCGCA
>NZ_JBSZCG010000118.1:9735-21688 GCF_054166365.1 Corynebacterium sp. UMB8791
CTCTGTGCGCGATACTGGGATCGAACCAGTGACCCCTACCGTGTCGAGGTAGTGCTCTACCGCTGAGCTAATCGCGCAGAGTGTCTAAAGACACTTGGAGCGGATGACGAGACTCGAACTCGCGACCCTCACCTTGGCAAGGTGATGCGCTACCAACTGCGCTACATCCGCATGCTCTCCGGAAGCGGAACCTCCGTTGTGCGTGAACAAACATTATCTGTTGGCTCTAAGTTTTCCAAATCGCCAGCACAGGGCCGGTCTTGGCAGGTGCGTACGATGGTGAGGCGCTGGGTTGGCAGGGAAATTGCTGTTACTCGGTGAAAGTGTTGCTGTACTGCGGATTCGTTGAAGGAGTGGAGGGGGTGTAAAGTAGTTCGCGTTCGGTCCTATGGCTCAGTGGAAGAGCGTTCCGTTCACACCGGAAAGGTCGCTGGTTCGATCCCAGCTAGGACCACTGAATGCCCGCCTTGCGGGCATTTTCGCTTTCTATGGTCCGGCACTGGGCATGCTGGGGAACTAATCCGCCATTCGTTACGACTAATGTTGTACTGGTTTACAGTCAGTTCATTTTGTAGGAGGGATCCGAATGTCCAAAGCAGGACAAAGGGTACAGCGAACGGCATGGGCTATATTGAGTGCCGTATGTGTAGCTTCTGCGTTGGCCGGATCAGCGGAGGCACATGATGCCGTTATTGGGGGAGATCCATCAAACGGGTCCGTGGTAGCCGAGTTTCCGAAAGAGCTGTCGTTGGAGTTCTCGGGTCAACCCCAGGAAGGCTTCAACACGTTCGCGCTGTCGCGGGTATCGGACAACGAGATCCTCTTTACTGGAGAGCCAGTGCTCGACGGACGATTTGTGTCCCTTGAACTTCCAGAGAAAGTTCGCGAATCTGGTGACAAAGTGCCAGGAGAGTACCGGATCGGATTTCAGATTGTCTCTTCAGATGGGCACGCCACTAAAGGGATGACAACGTTTACATATGCGCCGGAAGGTTCACAAGTTGTCGATGAAACTATGGAAGATTCCGTGCCAACCGGAGAAGTGAGCGGTTCTTCATCCAGTTCCTTTAGCTGGCTTTTTGTCGGCGGACTAATCCTGCTTCTTTTCGGTGCTGTAACGGCACTTTTACTGCGTCGCGGCTCCTTGAGCAAAGATTGAGCCAGTACATACACAAGTTTTTAGCAACGACTAAGGAGAAATATGAAAAACATTTGCACTGCAGCTATTTCGGCACTTGGTGTCGCCGCTCTTGCCCTGACGGCTTGCTCGCCATCGCAGGAAAACCCGTCGACATCTGCGCCAACCGCTGCAGAGACAACAACCGTGGAGTCCACTACGACTGCTGCTCCAGACAATGACAAGCTTCAGGGCGAAGGCGATATCCGCGTTGAGTCCGCGGCTATTCGTGCGAAAGCAGAAGCAGGCGCGGAAGACGGAAAGTCCATGACCGGGTTCTTCGGTACGCTGCACAACACCTCTGACAAGGACATTCACATCGTTGGCTTCACTACGTCACTCGGCGACGCCACCTACGAGATCCACGAGGTGGTAGATGGAGTCATGCGCGAGAAAGAAGGCGGCATCGAGATCCCCGCCGGTGGGACATATGAGCTCAAGCCTGGCGGTGACCACTTCATGATCATGGGCTTCGACCCTGCAATTCCGGCAGGCGACGTGGTCGATGTAACGCTTGAGTTCGCCGACGGAACCGAGGAGCAGATTCCAGACGTAGCCGTTCGCTCTATGCTTCCGGGTGACGAAGACTATGGTGAGCACGGGGAGCTCCAGGGGCACCAACATGGGTCCATGGGGGAAGGCCACAACCACTAATTGAAGGAAAGTCGAATGCCTGTCAACCGTCGTCATTTTCTCGCCGGGACTCTGAGTGTTGCTGCCGCCGGGGCAGCCACAGCTTGCGCGGAAAGCCGCGATGCTGTGGTGAATGCTCAGCAAGAGCCTGCGATAGACCTTGCCACAGCAACGGTTCCGTTTGACGGCATACACCAGGCAGGCATTTCGACGCCTCAACAGTCCTCACTAAATCTGATTGGTTTCAATTTTAAAGATGGCGTCGATAAGCCTGCGATTGCTCGATTGAGCGCTGACTCCTTGCGAAGGGACCCAACTCGCAACTCGCGACTGCCACGCCTCACCATCAATATGGGCCCATGAGCCCAGCATGCACAGCATCCCACCTTCTGCGAGATATTCAGGTGCGTGCTCTGCCACGAGGCGACTTGCTTCATCCAGTGGCATGCCGGAGTCGCGGTAAACATGCCCCACCTCCGGAATGCCGACTACAAACGGCGGGTTGGCAACGATCCTGTCAAACTGCTCGCCCGCGACAGGCTCAAACCAAGATCCTTCGCGGAGCTGAACGCTAGTGATGCCATTCATCTCGAGCGTGGCCTGAGCCAACTCGATCGCTCGATGATGAATGTCAGTACCGACGATCTGATCGGCAAGGCCAGATTGTGCTACCGACAGCACCCCTGAACCGGTTCCAAGGTCCAAAACCGTTCCAGTCGGTGACTGCGGGATCGCGTGCAACAGGGATTTCGACGCCGCTCCGACTCCAAGTACGTGATCTTTGCCGGGAACGATTGCAGACGTAGAGGCGTCGAGATCTGCAACTATGAGGTGATGCTGTTGAGACAACAAATGAGGCCGGATGTCGTAAGCAACCTCGTAACGTTGCTCTTTGGTCTGGCGAAAGACACCTGCGCTGATGAGTTTCTCAGCAAGGGACGAGCCAAATAACGCCTCGAGCTCGTTTTGGGAAGTCGGGCGCCGCAACAACAAAGTGGATATGGCCGATCCGATAACGTCTTCTGAATGGCAGCGACGCAGGACGGCTCCCACCTCGCCCCGGTAGAGAGCCTGGTATGCATTTGGCCCAAGGTAACTTCCAATCGAAGATGTGGTGTAGGGGAGCGCGCGCAATCGTTCACCGAGCTCCCGCGCAAGTCCAGGGTGTAATCCAAATGCTGTAGATGATAAATCTGTCATGCTGCTACTCCGATTGGGATTCGTGATCGATAACGGTCGGCGTCGTATCTGTTGAAGCCTGGTTCGAGGATAGTTGTTGCCTCGACTGCTCCTCCAACGCGGCATAGGCACGACTCAGCGCAGGCTTGTAGACATTCTTTTCACGCGGATCACGCGACTCTCCTTTCGCGTTGCCCAACATCACTGCGACCCAGGGGAGCGGTACGGAAACAATAAAGAGCAACGTCGCAATCCACCAGTTACCGAGCCACCACGCAGATGCGATCGAAAGCAAAATGAAAGGGATTCGAAGCGCCTGCAGCCAAAGGTATTGAGCTTCTCGGCTCTGCAGGTTTTGCTCCGGCGTCTGCTTCGCATCCGTAATGAGTGCACGGTGTCGTTTTGAGCGGAAATGACGAAAAAGGAAATGCTTATCGTCGTGGACTTCGACTTCCGCATCAATCGAGACGTGCTCTTGTGCCTCGCCCTCTCTCTCATTCATAAATACACAGGTTAGCGCCTCGGCTTAAAAACTTTGCCAAAGTGGGGCATGATGGGAGTCGTGAATACGACGACGAAGACTCTTGAGCGCACAGACCTTCGGGAAGACACATCGTCAACAAATGATGATGGAACCCCCAAGTTTTTCCACTATGTGAAGAAGGATCAGATTTTCGATTCTGCGATTTCTGGAAAAGTCGTAGTCGCACTCTGTGGCAAGACATTTCCGGTGAAGAAGCAGGCGAAGCCTGGGTCGCCAGTATGTCCTGACTGCGAACGCATCTATAAGGGGTTGCGTCGGAAGTGACGGCTCCAGGTACGTCGGCCGGGCCTCAGCTGCGCGCATGGCAGCAAGAGGCCCTCGATTCGTTTATGCGCACCAAACCTCGAGACTTTCTCGCTGTAGCAACTCCTGGTGCGGGTAAGACGACGTTTGCACTGACACTAGCCAGCAAACTGCACGCATCGAAGGCAGTGCAGCGCATCATCGTCGTCGTACCAACAGAACACCTAAAACACCAGTGGTCCCAATCAGCAGCGAGGTTCGGCCTTTCGCTAGACCCAAACTTCACAAACTCATCTGCGGTAAACCCTGCCTATGACGGCATTGTCGTGACGTATGCGCAAATCGGTATGCACCCGTTCAAGCATCATGCGGTGGCCACTGCGAAGCGCAGTTTGGTGATTCTTGATGAGATTCACCATGCTGGTGACGCCAAAAGTTGGGGGGATGGAGTCTACGAGGCTTACAACGATGTCGAACACCGCTTAGCGTTGACAGGTACGCCGTTTCGCTCTGATGATTCCCAGATTCCGTTCGTCCGATACGTCGAAGACGGCGATGGGCACCTCGTTTCACAAGCGGACTACACCTATGGGTACTCCCACGCCTTGGCCGATGGCGTCGTCCGCCCAGTTGTATTCCTGGCATATTCCGGCGAGGCACAGTGGAAAGACTCCGCCGGGGAAGAGTATTCCGCAAGGCTTGGTGAGCCACTGAATGCCGAGCAGACCGCGCGTGCCTGGAAAACTGCCCTAGATCCGAAAGGGGACTGGATCAAGGCAGTCCTCCAGGCGGCACATACAAGGCTGAAAAAACTTCGTACGAATATGCCGGATGCCGGAGGCCTCGTCATCGCTACGAACAAGACGACAGCACGCGCCTACGCCAAGATCCTCTCCAGCATTTCGAGCACGCCCGTTACGGTCGTGCTCTCAGACGAAGCCGGGGCATCCGACCGCATCGACGAATTCTCCGCGTCCACCGACGAATGGATGGTCGCAGTCAGAATGGTCTCTGAGGGAGTCGACGTTCCTCGCCTCGCTGTCGGAGTATATGCAACATCAGCATCGACACCACTGTTTTTCGCGCAGGCAATCGGACGATTCGTACGCTCACGCATGCCAGGCGAATCCGCCTCCGTTTTTCTCCCGTCGGTCCCGGTTCTGCTCCGCCTCGCGGAAGAAATGGAGGTGTCACGCGACCACGTTTTGGGCAAACCACACCGAGAATCAGGGTGGTCCGACGAACTACTAGCCCAAGCAAACCAAGTTCAAAACGAACCAGACGACAACCCTTCGTACGAAGCCATCGGCGCATCAGCCGAGCTAGACTCTTTAATTTTCGACGGCTCCACCTACGGCACACCCACCGTCGCAGGATCCGCAGAGGAACAAGACTTCCTAGGCCTTCCAGGGCTGCTTGACGAAGAACAGGTCAAGACTCTGCTCCGCAAACGCCAAAGCGACCAACTAGATGCCCGAGAAGCAGAAGAAAAAGCGCGAAAGGCTGCCGAGCGCCAAGCACGCGAGCGTGCTGAAGTACTAGGAGAGCACTTGGCTCCCACTCAGCCGTCCAAGCAAACCTCCGCGCCGGGTAGCAGCGAGGAGGCATCAGTGGCGGCTGATGAGATTCCCCAGTTGAGAAAGGAACTCAACGCTCGCGTTTCAATCGTCGCTGGAAAGACGGGTCGCCCGCATGGTGCGATCCATACGGAAGCGCGTAAAGCGTGTGGTGGTCCGCCGACCGCGCTGTGCAATGCGGAACAGCTGCGGGCGCGTATTGCGTACTTACGAGATTGGTAATACACGAAACCGGTAGGAGAGTGGACCTCCTACCGGTTATTGCTTACTACGTAGAAACGCATTTAATCGAGGTAATCGCGCAGCACCTGTGAACGCGACGGGTGGCGAAGCTTCGACATCGTCTTGGACTCGATCTGCCGGATGCGTTCGCGTGTCACACCGTACACCTGGCCGATTTCATCTAGCGTGCGAGGCATGCCATCGGTCAAGCCGAAGCGGAGCCGCACGACGCCGGCCTCACGCTCGGAAAGTGTGTGGAGGACATCCTGAAGTTGGTCCTGAAGAAGCGTAAAGGAAACAGCGTCGACTGCCACAACGGCTTCGGAGTCTTCGATGAAATCACCGAGTTGGCTGTCGCCTTCATCGCCGATCGTCTGATCCAATGAGATCGGCTCACGGGCGTACTGCTGGATCTCCAACACCTTCTCTTCGGTGATGTCCATCTCTTTTGCGAGTTCAAGCGGTGTAGGTTCGCGTCCAAGATCTTGTAGAAGCTCACGCTGGATACGGCCAAGCTTGTTGATGACCTCGACCATGTGCACCGGGATGCGAATGGTTCGAGCCTGGTCTGCCATGGCACGTGTAATTGCCTGGCGGATCCACCACGTTGCATAGGTGGAAAACTTGTAGCCCTTGGAATAGTCGAACTTTTCAACTGCACGGATGAGACCGAGGTTGCCCTCCTGGATGAGGTCCAAGAAGGCCATACCGCGACCGGTGTAGCGCTTTGCCAGCGAAACCACGAGTCGAAGGTTAGCTTCGAGCAGATGGTTCTTCGCCTTGCGACCGTCTCGGGCGACGGCGCGGAAGTCGCGCTTAACCGCAGGGGTAAGGCGTGCTTCCTTGTCTCCCTCCTCAGCTGCACGGGCCATCTCGTCGAGTCGGTGTTGCGCGTAGAGACCAGCTTCAATGCGCTTCGCGAGAGAAACCTCCTGCTCAGCATCGAGCAGAGCAACCTTACCTATTTGCTTCAAATACGCACGGACAGAGTCCGCAGATGCGGTGAGCTGAGCGTCCTTGCGGGCTTGGCGAAGTGCAGCAGATTCCTCGATATCCCAGACAGAAGATCCGTCGTCTTCCTCGTCTTCTTTTTCCTCGTCGTCATCACCAAGATGCTCGTCAAATTCTTCGTCATCTTCTTCAGCCGTCAGCGGGTCGAAGTCCTGCTCCTGGTCAGAATCGTCGAGCGATTCGTCCGTTTCTTCCAGCGCGGAGTCGTCGCTGGTGACCTCATCAGTTGCGGGTGAAGCAGCCTTCTTTGCGGCGGTTTTCTTCGCAGTCTTCTTGGCGGTCTTTTTGGCAGCCTTTTTGGCGGTTTTCTTGGCTGCTTTTTTGGTGGCTTTCTTGGCGGTCGTTGTGCCGTCGGTTACGCCGCCGGAAGTGCTCTCTGCCGCATCGTTGACGGAGTTTTTGCCTGAAGCTTCGCTGGCTACCACGTACGCCCTTTCGCCTTTGTGAACTGATTGATGCTTTTGCGGACACCGAGACTTCCTCCAACAATGGATGGAAAGAAAGTCACTCTGGTGAAAGCAGACCAGCAAACGCCGGTCTGCCTTCCTAGCGTACGCAAACTGTGCTGATTTTTCAGAACGCCTATCTTAACAGCATTGTCAAGCTGCTTTGTGTTAGACGCCGAGTCTCGCTAGTTACGGTGCGAGGTGCTCATTGGCCGCCATCGCTGCTCCGACAATGCCTGCTCGGTTGCGAAGAGTGGCCACGACGACAGGAGTGTCGACAGTCAATAGAGGGACCCATTTGTCAGATTTCCGCGAGATGCCACCACCGACGACGAAACACTCTGGATTAAACAGTCGCGCGTATTCGTGCAGCACCTTATCAACTCGCTTCGCCCACTTCTTGAAGCTCAGGTCTTCCCTCTGCTTTACAGCTGAGGAGGCGACGTGCTCTGCTTCCTTCCTATTGACGATTAAATGGCCAATTTCTGTGTTAGGGAAGAGGTGCCCATTAACCAGGAACGCTGAACCAATACCAGTGCCAAACGTGAGGAATATGACAGAACCGTTTCGGGCTCGTTCATTGCCAAAGGCAACTTCAGCAAGCCCCGCGGCGTCGGCGTCGTTTAATACAGTGACAGAGCGCTCAGGGAGATGCTGCTCAAAGAGCTCATGCACATCGGTGTCGATCCACGACGGGTCGATGTTAGCTGCGCTCTTTGCGATCTGATGCTGAATCACCGACGGCAGCGTTACTCCCACAGGGCCGTCCCATTCGTGGAGACGGACGATCTCTGCGACTGTTGATGCAACAGCTTCAGGTGTAGCTGGCTGAGGAGTTGCGATCTTGATCCTGTCGCCGACGAATTCTCCGGTTTTGAGGTTGACGATGGCGCCCTTGATTCCAGAACCGCCGACATCGACGCCCATACCATAGTGCTCTTGGGCACCATCAATTCCACTTGTTGTAGTCATAACATTGAGCATACAAAAGGTGTGCTCATTGCGCATGTAGGAAAATATTTAGGAGCGCGGTACCTAGAACGAGCGGGTTGACGTCGCTGTACTTTAATTAGCTATAAAGCCTTTGATGTGTAGGGAACCCGTGGGTATTGGCCTGCTGACCTTGTAATATGACATATAGCTTTGTGTGCTTTATTATTCGGCTCCAAACCAATAAAAAGGCTGAGGCTCATCTATAGGAAGCGTATCTCCTCAACGGGCCTAGGCATTGCTGAACTTGACTACTCCTGGAGGCACCACCACCATGGCGACCGATTACGATGCACCGCGTAAGCGCGCAGAAGACGAGCTTGAGACTGACTCCCTCGAGGGCTTGAAGGCTGCGGAGGTTGCGGGCAGCAGCATGGATGATGACGGTGAAATCGTTGAACCGTTTGAACCGCCACTTCAAGATCTGTCTGGTGGGGAACTGAACGTTGAGGTAAAGCCTCGCCAAGATAACGAATTCACTTGTGCGTCTTGCTATTTGGTTCAGAAAAAGAATCGGCTGGCTTACGAAACCGAAGACGGCCAGAAGATTTGCCTCGACTGCGAGTAGTAGCGAGCAACGCAGTCGCGCGATCCCTAGGCGGTCCGCTGCTCAGGCAAAAACATTCCGAGGATTTTCTCCGGTTCTTTCGCAGCAATTAGCCAGTAGGGGGTTGGGTCCTGAGGATCGTCCAAGACAAGCAGAATATGTTCTTTCACCCAACCATGCGATACCAAGAAAGCAGCTGGGTCTAACTGTCGTCCGAGAGCATTTCGCTTCGCTGATGCAGGGACAACCATAGATCTGCTGACAACGGTGTTGGGTAAGTTGGCGTCGTCAACGACGAGCCAACGAGTGCCGTCGCTGTCTTGCTCGACCGCAATTGTAGTTTTCGAAAGCCATGTCAAGAACCAAAAAACTAAACTTCCGATAACGAGCACGGGGATAATAAACCACCAAATATTGCGGTTGAGCGTAAGTTGTGCCCCGATGAGCAGCGTTAATGCTGCACCGATGATCCACCAGTACCAAGGCACCCATTGACGCTCCGTATATAAGACTTTGGAACCACTGGATGCCGGTGCGTTTTGGTTGCTATTCATACCCTCATCAACTCGTCAATTCGATGTACTCCCGAATACGTTACCCAATAACACTAGGCGAAATTATCTTAAGAATGCACACGCAATGGAATCCCGTAAGGTGTATGAAGTGACCTCTCTTGAACCAATTTCAGTAAAACGTCTTGATCCAGACATGCCGCTTCCTAAACGAGCGCATGAAGGTGACGCCGGGGCGGACCTTTACTCCTCGGAAACACGGACATTGGCTCCCGGCGAACGGGCGCTCATCGGCACCGGAATTGCTGTCGCGTTGCCCATGGGAACTGTCGGGCTCATTCATCCTCGTTCGGGACTCGCTGCCAAACACGGGATTTCTATTGTGAACACGCCAGGCACCATTGATGCCCAGTATCGAGGGGAGTTGAAGATTTGCCTTCTTAATACCGACCGTGAATGTTCGTTTACAGTTGAACGAGGAATGCGGATTGCTCAACTAGTGGTGCAAAAAGTCGAGTTGGTTGACTTCGTCGAAGTTTCCGAGCTTGACGATACCCAGCGTGGTGCCCAAGGATACGGATCAACGGGGCTCGCCTGAGGCCACATTGGGCCCGTACTAGAGTAATTCTCACCCGAAGAAACTTTTTTGAAATACACAACTTCACTCGAAAGGTGATCACCCATGGCATGGTGGCCATTTGGTAAAAAGAAGAAAGACCAGCAGAAGGAAGACGCTGCCCCCGCTCAGACGGAGGCAGAGACCAACGACGATCTAGAGGTCACAGCACCAAAGTCTCAGGACACGGGGATTGCAGCGGATACTGATCCATCCCAGACTCCATCAGCCACTGGTACTCTTGCCGATTATGATCCAATCAGTGGATCTACCGGTCCGTTCGACGGCGACAACGTCGACATTGAGGAGTTCGATTTTTCTGACTTCTCCCAGGTGAACCTCAACCTCGGATCAATGCAGATTCCGCTGCCAAAGGATTCGCAGGTGCAGGTTGAAATGGGCGAGAACGGCCCGAAGATGGTGCACATCGTTACCAGGTACGGTCGCATCACTCCGGTTGCTTTCGCTGCACCGCGTAACGGCGGCCTGTGGGCCGAATCGGCAGAAGAAATTGCCGAGGGCATGAAGAACGAGGACATGCCTGTCGAGTTTGAAGAGGGCCCCTGGGGAACCGAAATCGTTGGTACTGGCGCTAACGGTGTGATCCGCATCATCGGTGTTGAGGCGCCTCGATGGCTGTACCGTGTCACGTTGGCCGCTCCGGCGGGAATGGAAGAACAGCTTGCTGAGCTCGGGCGGGAAGTCGTAGCACGCAGCTTTGTTTACCGCGGTCCGGACCCAATTTTGGCGGGTAACTCTTTGCCAGTCGTCCTGCCTGCGCAGTTGGCTCGGCAGGTGCAGCAGGCTGTACAGGAGCGGGCTGCGCAGGAGTCGCAGCAGCAGAGCCCACAGGCTGGAAACCCGAACGCCCTGAGTGACGCGCTGAAACAGATCATCGCACAAAACAACGAAGCGAATAAGAATAATTAATGAGTGCCCAACCATCGCTGACACCAGGCGACAGCATTCAAGTCACATTCCACGCCTTTGCTCACGGCGGTGAGGCTATTGCCCTTGCCAATGACGGACGAGTTGTCTTCGTGCAAGGCGCTCTACCTGGAGAAACAGCGACCGTCAAACTGCTGAAAGTGAAAAAGCGGTGGGCTCGCGGTGAACTGCTCGAGATACAACAAACTTCACCAGATCGAGTGAAGGTAGGATGTCCTGCTGCTGCGGCAGGTGCGGGCTGCTGCGACTTTGCGCATATGAGTGAATCTCTGCAGCGGGCCGCCAAAACAGAGGTACTTGTTGGACAGCTTGAAAAAATGGCACGTCCATCTGGTGTGCTTGATGGCATTGATCTCACCGCCATTTCGGTTCAGGCTTTAGCGCCTACGACCGGATGGCGGACGCGTATCCGACTCGGCACTGATGCGCAGGGGCGTGCCGGTTTCAGGAAAGCACGTTCCAATGACGTCGTCGCCGAGCGTTGTACTCAGGCGATGCCGGAACTGTTTGACGGGATTGTTGGCGATGGGGCACGACGATTTACTCCTGGGTCTGAGATAGTCGTCGTCATCGATTCTCTCGGGAACCGGCATGTCGTTGAAACGAGCAAAGTCCAACGCGGACGGCGCGTGGAACGAATAGACCGTACGGTTGAAGGCTCCGGCAACATCGTAGAAATGGTCGGAAACGATAGGTTTGAGTTTCCGGCGACTGCGTTTTGGCAGGCGCACCGTAGTGCACCGTCGGCATATGCAGATCTGGTGCGTGAGTGGTCCCTTGCGGGGAGGCCTTATCAGAACAATTCCGGTTGGGACCTCTATGGCGGAGTAGGGCTCTTTGTTCCATCCATGTCCGCGGCACTCGGTGGTGGTCCGGTTGCAACCGTCGACTATTCGAAGTCCGCGATGGCGCATTCTCAGCCTGCACTTGCAAGCCTCGACGTCAACAAAGTCAACTCCCGGGTAGAAACAGGAATTCGATCCTTGCCCCCCGCGGGCCTGGTTGTGCTCGACCCTCCTCGAACTGGTGCTGGAGACAAAGTGATTCATGATATCGCAGCGGCGAGTCCGCAGCGAGTGATTCACATTGGGTGCGATCCGGCAACATTTGCTAGAGATTTAGCAAGTTGGGGAGCATGCGGATATCACGTAACTGAGATAAAAGTCATCGATGCATTTCCAGGAACGCATCACTTTGAAACGCTTGCATGCCTGGAGCCTCTGCGTCCTCATTAGGAATGGGGCGTGCGCCCCGCAAGGTGTAAACTAGCGTCAACTATTGCTTGTTCTAAAGGAGAAGTAGAGGACC